>WTKI01000249.1 GCA_011524425.1 Altererythrobacter sp.
GAACGAGTCCAAGGCGATCCAGCCTGAACCTGAATTGCAGTTCGAGCCTGAGCCGCTGGCCAGCTATGACCTGTCTGCACGCGTCTTGAACATCATCAAGGTGTCAGGCGTGACGAAGTTCGGCTTTGTCGGCAACGAAAAGTATCGCCAGTTCGGAACTGGCGGGCCAGGCGCTGGCGGCAGCTGACACTGGCTGCATAAGCGAAAAGCCAACGGGCGGGCTGCGATAGGCAGTCCGCCCTTTTTGTTTGTCCTGACACGCCAAGCCCCCGCGCCCGAACACCGGGAAAGGTATGCGTTAGGCAACCTATCGGTAATGATATATAGTCCCCCATATCCGCAATGAGTCGCGGAGTTAAAGACACAAAGGATCTGACTGAAAACACGCATTCAATAGCCCAAATCACAAAGGAGACGTCGCTATGCCTGTCGCCATCACTCGCCCCAATCCGTTTGTCCGCAAACCGCCTATGGGAGAGATGAACGTCACCCCCTTTATCGATGTGCTACTGGTGCTGCTCATCATGATCATGATGTCTGTGCCGATTGCGACGCATAATACGAGCGTTGATCTACCCGGCCCGTGCACCGATTGTTCAAGCAATTCTGCTGAGAACACTGTGTTCATCGATGCACAGGACCAGCTGTTCTGGAACGGGCAGCCCGTCACTGCCGAGCGATTGTCCGAGCAAGTCCGCTATGCCGCTTCGCTGCAAGATGAACCGATGCTGCGTTTTGAGCCCGATCCCTATGCGAGCTATGACCGCTCGGCTAAAACCATCGCATTGATCAAGGATGCCGGCGCAAACAAATTCGCCTTTGTCGGCAACGCGCAGCACCGGGAATTTGAGCGGTAATGGCGCGGTATTCCTATAGCAACAAGGCCATGGTCGGAACGCATCGTCGCGGCAAAGCTCCAAGCCGCTACAAGACATCGCGCTTCGACCATGGGGCACCTATTGCAAGGATCGACACAAGACCGCTGGTGTTTGTGGCGTTTTTCTTAGCGATGCTGATGTTGCTTGCGGCAAACCAGGGCAGGACGCACGCGCTCCTCATCGATTTGCCGCAACCCAAACCAGGTGGCCTAGACTGGCTGGAATCGGCCCCTCCCTACATGAGTGTCACCATTACTGAGCGGGGAACTGTCTTTCTTGATGGCATTGCCATTCCGGTTCCTAGTTTGGCCGATGAAATCAGGCGCAAGAACTTCGAATGGCCGATCGTTCTTTTTCAGCCTGATTCCAATGCTGACTATCGCACCTCCTTACTGGTGCTCAATGCCATCATGGACGCAGGAGTGGATCGCGGAGACATATGTTTTGGCGAGCTGGAACTGCATCGACAGTTCGACAATGTCTCGTTCCATCCAATCGTCTCGGTAGTGAGTCCTGCGGAAAAATTTGCTCCATCAAGCGTCAGAGCTATCACGCCAAGCGGCTGCGAACAGTTCATTCCACCGATACCCTCACTTTTAGCCTAATCCCCTTCCATCGACTCATCGACCCGCATCGCTTCGCCCGCCAGTGTTTCCGCTTCCAGCAGTAATTCCTCATCCACCGCGCCTTGCGGCACAGCCTCGCGCCCGATCATAGTCATCACCGGCACTGCGAGCGGGCTGACACGCTCCAGCTCGACATGCACCAGTTCATGCTGTGAGCGTTCCAGCAAATCCGCCAAACGCCCCACATCCGTCATTCGCGCGCGCGCATCCGCCCATGCGGCCTCCAATAGGACATGATCCGGCTCGTACTTCTTAAGCACGTCGTAAATCAGGTCGGTCGAAAAGGTGACTTGTTTGCCGGTCTTGCGTTTGCCGGGATGCTGGCGTTCGACCAGTCCGCTGATCACCGCCACTTCGCGAAAGGCGCGGCGCAAAAGATGCGATTCCTGCACCCAGTCAATGAATTCATCCGTCAGAATATCAGGCGAGAGCAGCGGGGCTGGATCGGCAATCGGCTTTAAGCCCCACACCGCAAGCGAATAGTCATTCGCGACGAAACCACCCGGCATCAGCCCGCGATCCTCCATCCGCCGCGTGATCAGCATGCCCAGGCTCTGGTTCGCGTTCCACCCTTCGAAAGTGTAATAAACACTGTAGTGCTTCTTGTGATGCGGGAAGCTTTCGACCAGCAGCTTGCCCGGCCCTGGCATTTCGCTGCGCCAGTCCTGCACTTCCAGCCATTCGCGCACATCATCAGGGAAGCGTCCCCATTTCTCGCGGGCGGTCAGCATAGCTTGGACGCGGCTGGACAAATGCGTGGTGAGCGGCAGGCGCAAGCCTCCATAGCTCGGGATGGTCGCGCTTTTTTTAGCTGCGCGCACGATCAGATCCATATCTTTGAGGCTTTCGACCTCAAGGCTCATGCCTGCGAAGAAAAACGTGTCGCCGGGCGAGAGCTGGGCTGCAAAGCGCTCCTCAACCTTGCCCAGCTTGCGCCCATTCTTGAAGCGCACCATCAGCATTTCACTATCGACGATGATGCCCGCATTCATCCGGTGCCGCTGGGCATGCTGCGGATGTGTCAAATGCCACACTCCGTCCTTATCGCGACGGATCCGCTTGAATTTGTCGTAGGCGCGCAGCGCATAACCACCGTTTTCGACAAAGCCGAGCACGCGTTTCCAATCCTCTTGCGTGAGCCAATTGTAAGCGAGCGAAGACTTCACTTCGGCAAGCAATGCATCCTCTTGAAATGGCCCCGCACAGGCACACGCCATCACATGCTGCGCCAGCACATCGAGCCCTCCGCTGCGAAAGTCCTCGCCATCGCGCTGCCCTTCATCGACCGCGTCCTTGGCAGCTGTCGCCTCCAGAAACTCAAACCTGTTGCCTGGCACTAGGATCGCGCGACTGGCTTGGTCCAAACGGTGATTTGCGCGGCCAATGCGTTGGAGCAGCCGCGAGGAACCTTTGGGCGCGCCCATCTGGACAACGCAATCAATATCGCCCCAATCAATGCCGAGATCCAAGCTGGCGGTGCATACCAGCGCGCGCAACTCGCCGCGCGCCATGGCGCTTTCAACCTTACGCCGCGCCTCGGCTGACAGGCTTCCATGGTGGATGCCGATGGGCAGATTACTCTCGTTCACATCCCATAAGAGCTGGAAGATAAACTCGGCCAGAAAGCGCGTATTGGTGAATATCAGCGTCGTGCGATTGGCCGCGATTTGCTCCATCAGTTGCGGGATCGCCCAGCGCCCGGCATGCCCGCCCCAAGGAACACGCTCTTCACGCGGGATCAGGATTTCAACTTCGGGCTCTGCGCCCTGCTCGCCTTCGACAAGCGTGATGGCGTCCATATCACCATCGGGTGCAAGCCAAGCGAGGAAGCCATCAGGATCAGCAAGCGTCGCTGACAAGGCCGCGCGCTGCATATCAGGCGCAATCGCTTGCAAGCGGCTCAAAGCGAGCGCGAGCAAGTCCCCGCGCTTGCCCGTCGCAAAGGCGTGAACCTCGTCCACCACCACGCGCTTGAGGGTGCTAAACAGTTCGAAACTGTCAGGGTATGAGAGCAGCAGCGAAAGGCTCTCCGGCGTGGTCAGCAGAACATGCGGCGGCTTAGTGCGCTGACGCTTCTTGCGATCGGATGGTGTATCGCCGCTGCGCGTTTCGACCTTGATCGGAAGGCCGATCTCTTCAATCGGGGTCAGAAGATTGCGCTGCACATCATGGGCAAGCGCTTTCAATGGCGAGACATAGAGCGTGTGGAGCCCTTCAGGCGGCGCTTTGCCGCCCAGCCGGGATAGCGCAAAATCGCACAATGTCGGCAAGAATCCCGCCAGCGTCTTGCCCGCGCCCGTGTCAGCCACAAGGAGCGCATGTTTGCCAGCCTCGCTCGCACACAGCATCTCTGCCTGATGACGCCGTACGCGCCAGCCGCGGGCGTCAAACCACGCGGTAATCTCTGGAGGGATGGCTGCCGTGCTCACTAGAGCCTAGCGTTCGGGCAGCGCGCCTTCTGCGTCAAGTCAGCCGAGACGGCTCAATCCACTTTAGGCGTCAATCCGTCAGCCTGCGCGATGTGCTCTTCCACTTCATGCTCCGCCTCGTCTGCCGCTTCACCTTTCGGGAAAGGCGCGAAAATTGAAAGGACGAGAATGACACAGACCGCGATGGCGGCAGTCCAATAGACCCATTGCGGATGACCTGCGCCCGCTGTCACGCCTGCAAGCGATGCACCGATCGGGCGGCCAATATTTCCCAGCGCCATATAGACTGTGAATTGGGTGGCAGCGACAGCTGGCGAGCAGAGCTTCATGAAAACAGGGATGATGGCGATCATGTAAAGCAATGCGAAGAAATCATAGGTGAGCTGGAATCCGATGAGAACCTTGCTGTCAGTCCATAGCTGCGGGCTAAAACCCATAGCTGCAAACAAACTGCCCAAGACTATAGCTGCGATAACCATGCCCGCGCGCGAACCGATTTTCTGTACGACCCAACCGCCGACCAATAGGCCCACGACGCCGCTTGCTAAGGTCGAGCTTGATATGAGGTTCGTATATTCACTCTGTGCCCAACCAGCGGTTTGCGTGAAAAGTTGCGGGTGAAAGGCCTCGAACAATCCGCCCGGAATCGCGCGTAGCAGCATCAAAGGCGCAAGGATCAACGATAGCGGCGCAAGGATTGCTTTGAACGCATCGCGCAAGAGCGGCCACCAGGCTTCAATCTGGACCTCTTTGTTACCCGGGTGTGTCTTGCCAGAGGACCAGGGCAAGCGCTTTTCTCCTTCACGCTCGCGAATTGCAACGCCGTAGAGCATAATCGCTAGAGGAATGGACGCACCGCCCAGCATACCGGCAACGACCCCGAAGTGCTGGAAGAGATAGCCGCCCATGCCCGTCGCGGCTGCAATCCCGAGATATTGCGCGCCGAACATGATCCCGGCAGCTTTCGCACGCTCATCTTCAGGCATGATATCAATCGCGAGGCTATCGATACCGACATCCTGAAACGCAACAGCGATATTGGCTGAAAACGCGACCGCAGAGATGAATGCGACCTGTGTGTGCTGCGGGGCCACCACCGCCGCGGTGAGGAACGCCAAGACAATCAGCGATTGCGCGCCGATGATCCAGCTGCGCCTGCGCCCCATGGGCAGATAGGTGTAACGGTCAATGATGAAGCCGTTGAAGAATTTGATCGCCCATGGGGTTGAAGCAGCGCTTACCACAGCGGCCGTCTCTACCGTCGTCGCGCCATTGGCCGCCATCCAGGCGGGCACCGCGTAAAAGAAGAACCCTATCGGGAAGCCTTGCGTGAAATAGAACAACAGCAATGTCGCCATTCGCAACCACTTGCTGTTGGTGAGTATCAACGCTTGTTGCGGCGCTCCCGCAGCGATGCTTGCCATAAATGTCAGTCCCCCGAATTCTTGCAGCTATACCCTAGTGAGCCCGTACAGGCCGGATATCTCAGTCCCCGTGCGCCATGGTGACTGAACGCGCCGCTAAGTCAATGCAGCATCGCAACATTATGCAATCGCATGATGAGTGCTGACTGAACCGAGCAGCGCGCAGCTGCCTCTTATCGAGGTTTACTCGGCTTCCATCTCCGATGCAGCCGCACGTTCTGCAAGCTCTGCGACGCTGTATCCGGTCAGCTCAGCAATGCGCGCCTGCTCTTCACCGGAAAGCTCAGCAAAGACGCGGGGTTCCGGCAAGTCAGCGGTTGCCTCTGCCATCTTGGTTTCGATATTTTCAAACGCGCCCATCATTTCAGGCATGGCTTCCATCATCCCGCCAATAAGGCGCGGATCGCTGGACATAGTCATATAGGACTTTGCAAAAGCAGCCCCGCTTTCAGTTGCAAAGAAACCATTGATGTCTGCAAGCTCTGTTTCATTGAAATAGACCGCGAACATCTCAGTCATGACTTTGCGCATGGTCGGCTCCATCGCATTCATCGCATCTGTCATGATGGCGGGCATGACATCGGCAACCCGGGCGCTGCGTTCATCACGCAAGGGATCGACAATGCCCGCAGCTTCAGCAATCGCCGCTTCGTCCATGTCGAGCAGCTCCCAGGTCTCAAGCCCGAGATTGGTCGCAAAATCTCCAGTGGTCGGCTCGGTCGCTTTCGCCATGATCGGCTTGAGGATGCCGTCAAACATGTCGCCCATAACCTCGCCCAGAGTGCCGGGAGGCATCATCTTGTCGATCACTTCGCCGGCAAGCGGCAAGCGCGATTCTTCCTCAGCGGTAAGCGGTTCAGTAGCGAACATCGCCATCATTTCCGCCATCATGGCTTCATCTTGCGAGGCCGTTTCCTCTTGCGCGATCGCTGGCGCGCTCATGAACAGAGAACCTGCAAGTGCTGATGACAGAGCGAAAGAACGCAATAATTTCATGGGGAAAATCCTTATCCGGTTCAGTATCCGTTTTTCGTGACCGCGATCCGGTCAAGCGTGGCTTGCCGCATGGCTTTCTTGTTCCAACCATAAGCGCCGCCCGGCAATTGAGCGAGCTGTTTCGCGACAGAGGTCGCAGTGGCGATAACCTGATCGGGTTCCACCACCATATCTAGCGCGCCAAACTCAACCGCTTCATCAGGGCCGTACATGTAGGATTGGATAACGAGCTTGGTTATCAGTGCGGGGTCAAGCCTTGCCTTTGCAATCTCCTGTGCAAACACTGGCAAATTCATTCCGTTCATGGTCTCATTCGCGCCGAACTTGAAATCGCCGGCGGCGCCAATGCGCGTATCACACGAAAGCAGTAGGAACTGGCCCATCGCAATGGCGTGGCCGGTACAAGCGCCCACCACTGGCCGCTCGCTACCATAGACCTGGCAAACAAGCTTGCCTGCTGTATCAAGCAGATAGCCGAGCTCTTCCGCACTCGCTGTCGGCATCCATTTGAGGTTGAAGCCCCCGCTAAATACGCCTTCACGCCCGGCAATCACAATCGCCTTTGATGCTTTTTCAGCCTCAGCGAACACTTCCATGAAGCTGTCGAGCCAAGCAGGGTTTATCGCATTCGCTTTACCGTCATCGAGCGTAATTTGCGCGATGTCATCAGCGACATTCAATGTGATGGACATTCAGGCTCTCCCGGAAAACTTCAGGACCTCAGTGCCCTACGCTTTCCCCTCGCTCAAGCCCTGAAAGCGCTAGCTGTTCGTCAATTTGAGCAAGCAGACGGTCGAGCCCGTCTTGCGTGTCGCTTTCAGCGCGCGCAACCAGCACATCTTGCGTGTTTGAAGCGCGCAGCAGCCACCAGCCATCCTTGGTGTTTACCCTGACACCATCGGTGGCGTTTACTTCTTCCACTTCAGGCCCGGGATTGTCTTGCAACCGCGCGCTCACTTCATCGATGGCGGCAAACTTGCGGCTTTCATCGACCTGAAAGCGCATTTCCGGCGTATTGAGCATATCCGGCATGTCGCCGCGCAATTGCGTCACCGATTTGCCAAGCCGGGCAGAAGCGGCCAGCAAACGCACGCCTGCATAGAGCGCATCGTCAAAACCATAATAAGTGTCTGCGAAGAAGACATGCCCGCTCATCTCGCCTGCCAGAGGTGAAGAAGTTTCCTTCATTTTGGACTTTATTAGCGAGTGGCCGGTCTTCCACATTAAAGGTTCGCCGCCGCAGCTTGCCACATGATCGAACAGCGCTCGGCTGGCCTTCACATCCGCGATAATCGTCGCGCCCTGACGGGTTTTAAGCAGATCCTCTGCGTAGATCATCAACAGCTGATCGCCCCAAATAATCCGCCCTTGCCCGTCAATCGCACCGATCCGGTCGCCATCCCCGTCAAAAGCCACTCCAAAATCGAGGTTCTTTTCCGCGACGAGTGCGCGGAGATCTTCCAGATTGGCTTCAACAGTTGGATCAGGATGATGATTAGGAAAATTCCCGTCGACTTCAGTGAACAGCAAGTGGTGTTCCCCCGGCAGACGCTCCGCCAGCAGCTCAAGCGCAGGACCAGCCGCACCATTGCCAGCATCCCAGCCCACTTTAAGACCGGAAAGGGACTGAGTATCGACTCCGTCGAGCCCGCTGAGGAGCCGCTCGATATAGGCCTCTTGGATCTCCCTGGTCTCGACACCTCCGGTCCCGTCGAGCCAGTCGCCAGCAGCAGCGAGCTCCCCGATCTTGAGGATGTCAGCGCCGAAGAAAGGCCGGCCCTGAAATACCATTTTGAAGCCATTGTAATTGGCGGGATTGTGGCTGCCAGTTATCTGAATGCCGCCGTGCACCTCTTCACGTGAGGCTTCGGCAAAATAGAGCATTGGGGTGGGCCCCATACCAATGCGGACGACATCACATCCGCTAGCCGTGAGCCCTTCAACCAGGGCATGTTCGAGTATTGGCGAGCTGATACGGCCATCATAACCAACTGCAACCGTCCTGCCGCCTTCGCGGCTCAACATCGTGCCGAAGCTGCGGCCGATCGCTCGCGCATCATCCGTGCCTAATGTCTCGCCAATGATGCCGCGAATATCGTACTCGCGCAGGAC
>WTKI01000210.1 GCA_011524425.1 Altererythrobacter sp.
GTTATGAAGGTTCTGAATTGTTGGTGGCGCGTTTGCTCATCGAAAGTGGAGCGGACGTGCCTTATGTCGGCACAGCTTTGCCTAAGACGCTTTGGTCTGCGCCTGATCGTGAATGGTTGGAGGCGAAGGGCGTTCGGGTCCAATACCGCGCTAGTCTTGAGCAAGATATCGCTGCGATCCAAGAGTTTGGTCCGGACCTCGCGATCGGAACAACGCCGGTTGTCCAATATGCCAAACAGCGCGCAATTCCCGCTTTGTATTTCACCAACCTCATTTCCGCGCGACCGCTGATGGGGCCAGCGGGCGCCGGCAGCCTCGCACAGGTGATCAACGCTGCGATTGGTAACAAAGCGCGGTTTGATACGATGAGCGCTTTCTTCGGCGAAGTAGGCAGCGATTACCGCGCGGGCATCTGGGAAGAGACTCCGGTCGACCAGCCCAAATTCAAGAAGAAATACGCAGCCTTGAACGAAGCCGCTCGCAAAGCTGCAGAGGCGGTGGGATCATGACGCTGATCATGGATCATGACCGTGCGGGCGGCTATTGGGGCGCGACTTACGTCTTCACTGCTGTCAAAGGCTTGCAAGTCATCATTGATGGCCCGGTTGGTTGCGAGAACCTGCCGGTGACGTCGGTTCTTCATTACACTGATGGCCTGCCGCCGCACGAGCTGCCGATTGTTGTCACCGGTTTGGGTGAAGAAGAGCTCGGCAAAACCGGCACAGAAGGTGCGATGAAGCGCGCTTGGGAAACGCTGGATCCAGAATTGCCTGCGGTGGTTGTGACCGGCTCTATCGCTGAGATGATCGGCGGCGGAGTGACTCCAGAAGGCACCAACATCAAGCGCTTCTTGCCGCGCACAATTGACGAAGATCAGTGGCAGAGCGCGGACCGAGCGCTCGCTTGGCTCTGGACAGAATTTGGTCCGAAAAAAGTGCCTGCGCTCAAACCACGCAAGGATGGTGAGAAGCCCAAGGTCAACATTATCGGCCCCGCCTATGGCATGTTCAATATGGCGTCAGATCTGGCCGAAATCCGGCGGTTGATTGAAGGCATTGGGGCCGAGGTCAACATGGCCTTTCCGCTCGGCAGCCATCTGGCTGATGTGCGCAAGCTTGCCTTTGCCGAAGCCAATGTGTGCCTTTATCGCGAATATGGCCGCGGGCTTTGTGAGCTGCTGGAGCGGCCCTATTTCCAGGCTCCGGTTGGATTGGCCTCTACGACCAAATTTTTGCGCGCTCTGGGCGAAGAACTGGGCCTCGATCCAGAGCCCTTTATCGAGCGTGAAAAACACACGACAATTAAGCCGCTGTGGGATTTGTGGCGCTCTGTCACGCAGGATTTTTTTGCGACAGCCAGCTTCGGTATCGTCGCGAATGAAACTTATGCGCGCGGGATTAAGCATTTCCTTGAAGACGATATGGGGCTGCCATGCGCGTTCGCTTTCAACCGCTCTGCGGGGGTCAAGCCGGACAACCAAGCGGTGAGCGAAGCTCTCGCTGAGAAAGCGCCGCTGGTCGTTTTCGGCTCTTACAATGAACGAATGTATATGGCGCAGCAGGGCTCGCGCGGGATCTATATCCCGGCAAGTTTCCCTGGCGCTGCCATTCGTCGCCACACCGGGACGCCCTTTATGGGCTATTCAGGTGCGACCTATCTTGTGCAGGAGGTGTGCAATGCGTTGTTCGACGCGCTGTTCCACATTCTCCCGCTTGCAAGCGAGATGGATCAAGTGGTGGCTACACCTTCACGGCTTTCTCGGGAGTTGCCGTGGGATTCCGATGCCAAGGACAAATTGGATGCGTTGGTCGAGGCGCAACCGGTCCTGGTCCGCATATCTGCTGCCAAGCGCTTGCGCGATGCAGCTGAGCGGGCCGCCAGAGCTGCGGGAGAGACAAGCGTCTCTGCTGACAGACTGGCTGACACTCTTCTTTTGCAAGGAGAGGCGTCATGACTGGACTGACATCGATCAACGAGATTGCCTGCGCGCCGGATGCGCCGGGCTCCATCATCCACACTGGCCTTAGGCTCGACGACAGTCTTTCCTTTGGTGCGTGCGGATACCGAAAGAGGCCAGGTGCCTCTCGCACAACAACTGAAAATGGAGAAACGTTATGAGTGATTCTGCTGATCGCTTCGATATGCAGACATATCTGACGCCAGAGGAAGCGAAGGAGTTTCACAAGCTCTTTATGTTCTGGTTCGCAGCGCACACCGGCATAGCCGTTGTCGCACACCTGTTGGTCTGGGCTTGGCGCCCGTGGATCGGCATCTGAAGCCTAAATGAGCTTCCTGAAAACTCTCTAATACAAAGGAATTACCTATGTGGAGAACTTGGATGACCTTCGAACCGCGGCGTGTGCTGGTGGGACTACATGTCTACATGGCCGTGCTTGCGTTCACGATCCACTTCATTCTGCTTAGCACTGACACTTACAACTGGATGGACGGTCCGAATGCACGGTCGACCATCGAGATGGCAGCGTCAGAGTAACGCTAGAAGTACTTAGAAAACCATTTGACTGTGCGAGAGGCGCCGGTTGGCCTCGCTGACCGCGCCTCAACAGTCAAAAGCTGAAAAACCATTGTTCCCGTCTGGATGAGGCGGGGGAGGATTGGGTTATGGCGCTCCTCAGTTTTGAGCGAAAATATCGTGTGCGTGGTGGCACGCTGATCGGCGGAGATTTGTTCGATTTCTGGGTCGGCCCCTTTTATGTGGGCTTCTTTGGAATTGTGACCGCGATCTTTGCGACCTTAGGGACGGCATTGATTATGTATGCCGCATCGCAGGGCCCAACCTGGAATCCATGGTTGATATCGATCGAACCGCCTGACCTAAGTTATGGCCTCTCACTTGCTCCGCTTAAAGAAGGCGGGTTTTGGCAGGTGATCACAGTTTGCGCGATTATTTCCTTTGTCAGCTGGGCGCTGCGAGAGGTGGAAATCTGTCGTAAACTTGGCATGGGATACCACGTGCCTTTTGCCTTCGGCATGGCGATTTTCGCCTATATCACACTGGTTGTCATCCGGCCGGTGCTCTTGGGCGGTTGGCACTTCGGTTTTCCCTACGGCATCTGG
The DNA here is from genome assembly GCA_011524425.1 of Altererythrobacter sp. Taxonomy (GTDB): domain Bacteria; phylum Pseudomonadota; class Alphaproteobacteria; order Sphingomonadales; family Sphingomonadaceae; genus Erythrobacter. The sequence goes on from WTKI01000210.1 coordinate 3,079, forward strand.
AGCCATTTGGACTGGGTTTCCAACACCGGCTATCAATATCTGCATTTCCATTACAACCCGGCTCATATGCTGGCGGTGACCTTCTTCTTCACCACCACCCTCGCGCTTGCTTTGCATGGCGCGCTGGTCCTGTCAGCGGTCAACCCGCCGGCCGGAGGGGAAGTTAAAACACCTGAATATGAAGATACCTTCTTCCGGGATTTTGTGGGCTATTCAGTGGGCACACTCGGCATTCACCGTGTCGGCCTGTTGCTCGCTCTTAATGCCGGTTTTTGGAGTGCAGTATGCATCGTCATAAGCGGTCCTTTGTGGACCAAAGGGTGGCCAGAGTGGTGGACCTGGTGGCTCAACCTGCCGGTCTGGTCGTGAAGGAGAATTGATCGATGATACGCTATCAAAACATCTTCACTCAGGTCCAAGTCCGCGGCGCACCAGAAATGGGTGTGCCGCTGCCAAAAACGGACGAAGACCGTATAGAGCAAACCACATTCAGCCACATTATGGGTACGATTGGTCAAGCGCAGATTGGCCCGGTCTACCTAGGCTGGACAGGTCTCGCCTCGCTTGCTTTCGGCCTCGTTGCGATATGGATTATCGGAATGAATATGTGGGCGAGCGTCGATTGGAATCCGATCCAGTTCGTGCGCCAACTGTTCTGGCTATCTCTGGAGCCGCCAGGGCCTGAGTATGGCTTTTCGCCATTTGTCCCTCTTGCAAAAGGTGGCTGGTGGATCCTGTCAGGCGCCTTCCTGACCATTGCAATCTTGCTATGGTGGGTGCGTACCTATCTTCGGGCGCGTTCGCTCGGCATGGGTTACCATGTATGCTGGGCATTTGCGTCGGCGATCTTCCTCTATCTCGTGCTCGGCTTTATCCGGCCGATGATGATGGGAAGCTGGGCCGAGGCTGTACCCTTTGGCGTCTTCCCGCATTTGGATTGGACCGCGGCCTTTTCGATCCGATACGGCAATCTGTTTTATAATCCCTTCCACGCGCTTTCGATTGTGTTCCTATATGGCTCGACATTGCTGTTTGCGATGCATGGCGCGACGATCCTTGCGGTCACACGTTATGGCGGTGAACGGGAAATCGAACAGATCACAGATCGTGGCACTGCGTCAGAGCGTGCCGCCTTGTTCTGGCGCTGGACGATGGGGTTCAACGCCACGATGGAATCCATTCACCGCTGGGCCTGGTGGTTCGCAGTGCTGTGTACGCTGACAGGCGGTATAGGGATATTGCTGACGGGAACTGTCGTCGATAACTGGTATTTGTGGGCCCAGCAGCATGGCTATGCGCCGGCCTATCCCGATACCGGAGTTGTGGACCCCATGTCTGCGGCCTCTAGTGGAGGAGAAGCACAATGAGACTTTCCTATCTCTTAGTCGCCTTGCTCCCGTTCGCATTAGGGGCTTGCGAAATTGCGCCAAAAACTTCGAGCCAAAACGGCTATCGAGGTACCGGCATGAACCATATCGAAGTCAACGGCAGTTCAGATGTAGCAGAGGTACCTGCGCCGCCATATGAACTGCCGCCAGCAGGCGAAGTGACGGCTGGTGAAGCCTATGAGAACGTGCAAGTTCTGGCCGACGTATCGGATGAGGAATTTACCTATCTGATGGCTGCGATCACGGAATGGGTCTCACCAGAAGAAGGGTGCAATTACTGCCATAATCCGGCCAATCTTGCTTCCGATGAAGTCTACACCAAGGTTGTGGCGCGCAAGATGATCCAGATGACTCAGGCCCTGAATTCGGGCTGGGGTTCGCATGTCGGCGAAACTGGCGTCACTTGCTGGACTTGCCACCGTGGGAACAACATTCCCGAGGAGTATTGGTCAGAAATGCCAGCGCCTAAAAGCAAAGGCTTCGCTGGCGTGAAGGATTATGACAACACTCCTACGGCGAACACAGTGTATGCTTCTTTACCCGGGAACTATGCTGATCTTTTCCTCGCTCATGGCGACAATCTCGGCAATATCAGTATCGCTTCAAAGACGGTTTATCCAAGTGAAGCAAACACGCGCAAAACGCCTGATGCAGAGCCAACCTATGCGTTGATGAACCATATGTCCGATGCTTTGGGCGTGAACTGCACCTTCTGCCATAACACGCAGGCCTTCAATGAATGGTCGCTTAGCACGCCTCAGCGCGCTACCGCGTGGCATGGCTTGCGCATGGTGGGTGATATCAATGCGAATTACATCACACCGCTCGCTGATGTGTTTCCTGCCAACCGGCTGGGAAGCGAAGGTGATCCGTTCAAGACCAATTGCACCACCTGTCACCAAGGGCTTAACAAGCCGATGGGCGGGTTCCCAATGGTCAAGGATTATCCAGCTCTGCGCCTCATGCCGTCCGAAGTTGCAGCGGAGACTATGGCGGAAGCTGTCGCTGAGCTTGGCGATGCTGGGGATGGTGGTTGACCCTTAGCCCTCAGATAGATCTTTGACGATCTGTCCGTGTATTAGAGTTCACTTTGGTATTGCGCCAAGCAACCGGAAAAATTGAGGGGCGCGGAAGACTAGTTCTTCTGCGCCCTTCTGTTTGCGACATCCGCCAGATGAACTGGTAACGAAGCTAGCAAAGGTAGGGCGACCCACCACCATTCCGCTTCCACAAGCGCCGCGCGAAGAGCGAGCAAAATTAGCGCACCGGGAAGAAGGAGTAGCACCGTATCGAGACCGCTCCAGCCCCTTCGAACCAAAATAACTGCTTCGGCAAGGATGACACACAGCACGAGATCAACCGCATGGCCACTCGCAAAAAGCCAAGGCATCCCGTCAGTCATGATCATACGAAACTTGTTTTGGAAATTAAACTCAACCGAATGGTCCGTTGAGTTGAATGACTTGCCAGTTCAGTGCCCCTGCGATCGAAACCCAGGCCAAATATGGCAAGAGCAGAACCGCAGCGATCCGCGAAAATCTTCCGCAAAATACAATCAATGCAGCAATCGACATCCAAAGAATGACCAGTTCGATCATGGCCCAATCGGGTCGATGCAGCCGGAAGAACAAGATGCTCCATAAGATGTTGAGAAAGGCATTCAACGCGAACAGGCTGATGACCCAATCTGCAGACCGGCCGTTTGGGGCTGCGCGCCATGCCGTTATACCTGCCATCGCCGTCAAAGAAAAAACGATAGTCCAGATTATTCCGAACGCTGGACCAGGAGGTGTCCAAGCAGGCTTTGCAAGACCCTGATACCAGGGCCCGAGATCAGTTATCGTTGCTCCAAGCATAGCAACGGCCAATGCTGCAGCGGATGCTATTGCAGCGGGTAATATCCAACCTTTGCTCATCCTTTCACGGCCTTCAATCCCAGCAGGTGAGCGCAGTCCTTCAAGAATATTCGAATGTGCGCCATAGGCTTGGCTCTTACCAAGCGCTTGTTCATGTAAGCTTGCCAGGTAAGCTGCTGCACGTCCTTGTCTGCGCACATGTCGACAAACCGCTCGCGGCGCTTGTCGCTTGAGTACCAAAAGTGTTGCATCATACGCAGGATGAAGAAGACTTTACCGTGCTCTCGCATAAAACGTTTACGCGCTTGTTTGAGCACAGCAGGATTTGCACTGACTACAAATTCATGGGCTGCTTCAGCTACTATGCGTCCGCCGGTCATGGCGTAATAGATGCCCTCTCCTGATGCCGGAGCAACTACGCCTGCTGCGTCACCTGCGACAATCACATCGCGACCATTGTCCCATTTCTTGAGCGGTTTGAGCGGGATCGGTGCACCTTCTCGGCGAACAGTCTCACATTGCCGAAGCCCGAAGTCCTCACGCATTTCCTTCACCGCGCCGCGCAAGGAGAAGCCTTTATGTGCGCTGCCTACACCAACACTCGACGTCGAACCGTGCGGAAAAATCCAGGCATAGAAATCAGGTGAAAGCTGACCTTGATAAAGGACGTCGCAGCGCGCCCCATCGAAGCCTTCTTCCGTCTTTTCCGGCGATCTAATGACTTCATGATAGGCGAAAACACAAGGCATTTTGTCAGCATCTTCAATGTTTTGTCGCGCGACGGCCGAACGTGCCCCATCCGCGCCGATCACAAGCTTGGTGCGTATCTTTTTCATGTCAGACCATCGGTCTTCTCTGTAATAAACGACTGGAGCATTGCTGCTATCGCGCTCTATATGATCGAATGTCCCAGTTCTGCGTTCAGCTCCTGCACTCGCTGCACGTTCACGCAGCCACTCGTCGAAAACATCCCGGTCGACCATGCCCACATAGCCTGTGTCGCCGACCGGCATGTCAACCGCGCGACCAGACGGCGCGACCATCCGGGCAGAACGGGCCTGTGCAACAAGTAAGGACACTGGCACATCAAAGTCTTCCAGCAAGCGCGGTGGAACCGCTCCACCGCAAGGTTTGATGCGGCCGGCGCGGTCTAGCAACAATACTGAATGGCCTTTGCTGGCGAGGTCATGGGCCGCAGTCGCACCTGCCGGGCCGCCTCCTACAACGACGATGTCGAACTCTGTTTCAGTCATGCTTCAACAACCTCCCCCGTGGCTTGCACAAGTCCAGTCTCTTTGTTTCGCTTGGCCAGTTTCCTGCTGGTCGCGCGCATTGCCAAAAGAGCAGCAAGAACAAATGCTGCTGCTTCTGCGGCAAAGATAATCTGGAATGCGACAGCATCTTGACCCTGAGAATGGCGGGCGATGTCCACGCCTAAAGCGCCAAGCAGGCCGCCTAATCCGAATGCGACTGCTTGCGCGGCACCCCACACGCCCATCCGAATGCCTTCACGGGTTCTTTCTCCAGATCCGGCCAGCCCCATCATCGCGCCAATCGCAGCAACCGCGAAAGCGCCATTGCAAAAACCTAAGGCAAATACATTGGCTTTAAGGGGCCAGCTGGGCCCGACCTGAGCTGCGATTGCCAAACCGACAAGCGCTAGGCTTGACCCAAGGCAACCGCTTACAATCCAATAGCGCAGCTCTGAAGGCATCCGGCCGCTAAATGCGCTTCCTCCGATGCCTGTAACAATCATACCCGCCAGCACACCGCCATGCTGTATCCCGGCGAGCCCAGTCGACTCCCCTGGTGTCATGGCAAAGACAAGACCTGCAAACGGTTCAAGTATAAGATCCTGCATCGAATAGGCGAGCATCGATACGAAGATGAAGACAGTGAAGCGGCGGGCGGCCTTCTCGTGCCATATCTCGCTCAAGGCTTCCCGAAAATCCGGAGCGCCCTTGTTTTCGCGCTCGTGATCGACGGGTAAAGACTGTTTCTCTAGCCCCCACATGGCAAGGATTG
>WTKI01000401.1 GCA_011524425.1 Altererythrobacter sp.
ATACCCAACAGAGCGAGCAGAAGCGCAGGACTGAAACGGTTTGCACCGTAATAACTACGCAAATAACCAAGATGATCAGGCAGGATGTCTGTGTAGGTATTCGGAACGCCAGCATAGATGCAGAGCTTTGCGCTGAGCCTCAGTGCGTAGAGCAACGCGAAAGTCATGGCTCCGATCTGATTGGCAGCGTTCCATGTCAGAGAAATCAGAATGAGGGCTGACAACAGCAATGCGACTTCATGGTAGATGACAGTCGCGCTTGCATGCTTGAAACGCTCAATTCCACTGGCACCCTCCGGGCACAATTCGCGCCGAGGGCCGGCCGCTGCACCGGTTAGGAAGCTCACTTCATGCCATGCCCACACCATCAACGCGCCAGCAAAGCTTGCGTAAATTGCCAAGCTTGCTGTGCTTGTCATGGAAAGCCAAATTATCAATAGCCCTGCTACACCCACACATCCTGCCAGCACGAGGCTGCGGGGGAATGTCCGTCGGGAACGGTTATCGACCCATGCGATCAGCCCCGTTGCAAGGAACCAGATTACAATCGTCACCAGAACGGGGAGAATATGGCCGCTCCAGCTTACCATGCAGGCTGCATTCTTATCGATTCTGGCAGCGCATTGGGTTTGGCACGATGGAAATAAAGCCGCGCGAAGTTAAAGCCTGCACCGGCCATCCCGCTTACGCGTTTTGCAAATCCGCCAATACCGCCCTGCGCCTTGCCATCGTCAATACGCACAGCTGCTTTGCGCAAGGCTTCCATCTTCGCACGGAATGCAGGGTCATCAATGTCCAACTCAACCGGGAAGACCTGACGGCTGATCTGATTGCAGATACCAAAGACCTTGTAGTCATACTCCGTCGGATCGATCCCGAGCGCAGCATGGAATACTGGCCTGTTATGGTCGCGCACATACATCGTCGCATAAACTGAGAGGAGGAAGAAACGCACCCAAAGCTTATTGTGGCCCTGAAGCAGCTTTGGATCTGCTCGCATCAGCATCGCAAAGGCTTCGCCATGGCGAAACTCGTCATTGCACCATTCTTCAAACCAGCTGAAAATCGGGTGGATCTGCTTGTCTGGGTTGGCCGCCAGGTGACGATAGATCGAGATATAGCGAGCATAGCCGATCTTCTCCGAAAGATAGACCGCATACCAAATGAACTTGGGCTTGAAGTAGGTGTATTTCTTAGTGCGGGTCAGGAATCCTAAATCGATACCAATCCCGGCATCTTTCAACGATTCATTGATGAAGCCCGCATGCCGACTTTCATCGCGCGCAAGCAACTTGAACAATTGTTTGACGTCCGGGTTTTTCGTGCGCTTGGCTATCTCGGCATAGAGCACACATCCGGAAAACTCTGCTGTCAATGAGCTTACTAGAAAGTCGATAAATTCAGCTCGCAGCTCCGGTTCCAGCTTGTCGATCGCGCCTGTGAAGCTGTCATCCTTTTTGAAGTGTTTCTTATTGCGGTCTTCCAGCATCTCATCAATCAGCGCATCCCATTCAGCGCGTACAGGCGAGACATCAATCGCATCCAATGCGTCAAAATCAGTGGTATAGAAACGCGGACTAAGAACAGTGTTCTCTTTTGCCATATCCATCGCATCGTCGCGCGTAATTGGTGTGTGTGCGTTCATCGCACCCTCCCCGGATTAAAGCTCACCTCGTAGAGCTCCTTAAGATCGAAATAAGCAGCCAACTTGGTCCACGCCCGAGAGACAGGACCAGCCCGTGTGACTGTTGCTATGCGGTTGAATGTCACGCACTCGCCAAAGCTGACTTGAATCGGATCACCATGGACGCGAACGCGGTCCCCAGGCTCGATAGCAACATTGCCGTCCAGCTCGACATGAGCGTGAAAGTGGTCCTCACTCTGCTCGACGCTGATCAAGCAAGGCGTATCGAATTGACGCACGTTCACGAGGCTTCTCCGACTGGCAAGAGCTTGGCAAAGGTCGCGCGGTTATCCGCGCCAAATGCGCCAAGCTCGATCATGCGTCCGGTTGCAGTGTCTGTGAGCGAGAGCGAGCCGTCTTCCCATGATGTGAGCACAAAGTGAGGCTGTGACCCAATACCGTGCATACGCCGTTCGCGCGCCAGACCGCGCATGACACCGCGAATAAATCCGCCGCCTTCCGTCTCTGTTGCAATGACAGCGATGGACGAGCCGTCATGCGCATCAGAGATCAGCACGGCGCCGTCCTTTCGATCATCGAACCGGATGTCGCGCGATGCGATGGCTTGTACTTGCGCTTTCTCTCGTTCGAGTTGAGGGACGGCCTCGCGTTCAAGAAAGCCAAGCGAGACTGCCGCTGTCAGGATCAGCGAGAGGACCACAAGGCTGACGGCCGCGATCAGCGCTGCGCGCGGTACAGTGTTTTCATGGCTGTGTGCGTGGGATTGGGAGTGGCTCATGCAGGCACCTCCGACATTCCGTCAGAAGACGACAATGTCTCACTATCGCGCAGCACTTCGCCCGGTTGATGCGGAGCAATGGCAGCGCAGTTTTCAGCCAACAATTGCGCGACCTTCTCGACATCCGGCAGCGCCCGCAGCATCGGCTGTGGCTCGCGGAAGTGAAATGGGCGAACATGCGGCCAGAACACAGCATATCCCAACCTATGAGCGGATGTGAGCGATACACAAATATCACCAAAGCCGCCGCCATGCGCGCGCAGTTCTGCTGCGCCTATAACTCTCAAAGGCAGGTTGATGCACTTGTTCAGTGCAATTCCGATTCTGAACACGATCCTCTTGTTAGTGATGGTGTAGACTGTTGTCTTCGCAACCAGCACAGCAAACACAGCAAGCAAGCCCAAGGCTGCCAGCCCTGCGAGGCCTGTGGCAATCGCTCCGCCTATACTGCCGGTTACAGCCGCAAATGCCGCCAGCATCACAAAATAGCCAGTTACCCAGCGTGTGTAGAGGGCGCTGCGCGCAAACACTCGCCAGTCCGGAGCGCCTTGCCAAATGATCTTTTCATCAGCTGGTAGGTCGCCCGGAAGCCCGCGGATCGGTTCAAAATCGTATTCCATCATATAAACGGTTCCTGCCGTTCCTGATTTGCGTAGAGGTAGCCGCCGCCAAAGTAGGCAACGATCCGCTCCTCCTCATCGCGGGTGATTTGCCCCGCAACCGACAGTTGCGGCACACCTGCATAGTCGTCGGCATTGATCGCATCGAGCAGCACCCGACCGCCCCAGATCCGCGCCATAGTCATCGGTGCCAGCGCTGTGCGCGTGCCTGTATCGACTTCAAGGTAGCGGATGACATGTTCCTCGTGATCGACCCACAGATCGCGCACAGTGCCGGCCGTTTTGCCATCCGCAGCAATCACAGGAAGGCCGCGCGGATCCTTGCTGAGCGGCGCAATCGTGATCTCGTCAGAAGCAGACATCGGCACGAGCCGGTTATGTCCATGGCGATCCTGATCCGGCCATTTGGCGCGCTGCGCATAGCCCGCAGGGCCAATTCCATCTTCGAGCGGATTGCCGGTCGGAATGTAAGGTGATCCCGGAAACGGCTCACGTTGCTTAGCAGCTATATCGACCGGGTCGCGGTCATCAGGATGCGGAACGCTGTGCGTTCCTTTGCCATTAGGCAGTTTGAATGTCTTCGTCGGCGCTTTGCTGAGTGGTCCGCCATCAGGAAGCAGGCGACCGTCCTCTTCCTCCAGCGGGTAGCCTTCTCGCCGGTCTTCGCGCCGGAGCCAGAAGATCAGCCCCGCGAAAAACAGGAAGAAGAGGTAGAGCGCGAGCTCCGCCACATCAATCGTTCCTACAATATTGCCATCATCCATCGGTTTTTCCTTTCCCGCATGCTCAAGTTGGGAATTCTGCGAGACCAAAAGCGCCTCGCTCGCTTGAATTCTCGTCAGGCTGCTCGCGCCCGACCAGCGGACCGATCACTATCAGCGTCGCTAACAAGAGCAGGATTTCGAGAAAATAGACCGCGCCATATCCTGACGCTCGTGTTGCTAAAGTCGTGCCCAGCGCATCGCTAAGCGCGAAATAAGCGACGACATCGCGCAGTATGCCGCCGACTAGAATGGCTATGCCTGCACAAGTCGCTTGCACAGCGCCCCAGGCGCCTAGCGCAATGCCAGATGCACCGCCGCGTGAAAGCGCCATAACCGCAACCAGAGTTCCAACGGCGAACAAGCCATTACCGAACCCGATTGCGAGCGCGCCGATCGCTAATAGGATTGCCAGATCCAAGGGAGCTGCAAACATAATCAACAGGAATGCGAGAATTCCCACAGCAAGCCCGTAACCTGCAATCCGCAGCGCTCTGAACCCGCGCCCGAGCATGCGGCCCGCCAATGCAAAACCCAGCAAAGTGCCAAGCGCCCATCCACCAGTCAGACTGGTAGTTGCGCCCACTGAAAGGGCTAGGATTTCACCGCCATATGGTTCCAGCAAGGCATCTTGCATCGCGAAAGCAGCTGCTCCCAAACCGATTGCAAACAGCATGCGCCGGGTATCGGGGTCGCTAGTAAACTTCTTCCATTCGCTGGAGAAATCAGGCCGCGGTTCTTCCCGGTTCGTAAATTCAGGACGGCGTGCTTCTTGTTTCCATAGAGCAATCAGATTGAAGACGAAGGTCAATGCCGCTGCACCTTGGATGACCTGCACTAGCCGCGTGTGGGAATAGTCAACCAGCAAGCCGCCCATGACAAATGCCGCGAACATCATGCCGACGAGCAACATGACATAAAGCAACGCCACCGCGCGGGGGCGTTTTTCCGGAGATGCAAGATCAGTTGCAAGCGCCAGCCCAGCGGTTTGCGTGACGTGAATACCGGCACCTGTAAGAATGAAAGCAAAGGCACTTGCCGCAATGCCCAGCGTAAATGTTTCTGGCCTGCTTAAGAGGATCAAAGCGAACGGCATGATCGCCAACCCGCCAAACTGCATGGTTGTGCCAAACCAGATGTAAGGTACGCGGCGCCAGCCAAGCGCTGAGCGATGAACGTCAGACCGGTGTCCGATCAAAGCGCGAAATGGCGCGATGACCAGCGGCAAAGCAATCATTCCGGCGACGAGCCAGGCAGGAGTACCCAACTCAACAATCATGACCCGATTGAGCGTGCCATTAAGCAATACAGTCGCCATGCCAACGCTGACTTGAAACAAAGCCAGGCGCAGCAATTGGCCAAGCGGCAGGTCAATGCTCGCCGCATCTGCAAAAGGAAGCCAGGACATGGCAATCCGGCTCCACTTAGCAGAAAATGGCTCACTTGCTGCCATCAACGCCTCACCAATTGCATGGCTTGCGAGGTGTAAAAGCCACTGGAAACGCGTTGTGTTCTGCCAATCCGCCATTCATGCAAAGGCGCCAATGCTTGCCGCAAACGTCGCTCTGCAATCGGAACAATAGCCGGTGATCGATCGCTGCGCGGGAAGATCTTGCCGACCCGATGCATCGCGCCGAGCATGGGAGTATGCGGCGCAAATGTGAACGCAATCGAACCATGACAGCGCTTACTGAGATCACTAAGGGCAGCCACCATATCCGACAGCGAATAATGGATCAGCGAATCCATCAGAACGATATGTTCGAACTCGCCCAGTTGCGGATCGAGAAAATCGCCTGCCTGCCAAGCTATTTTGCCATGGCCAAGGAATTGCGGGGCACGTTCTTTGGCAATGTCGACGAGCCCGCTGGCTACATCAACGGCAGTAATTTCGGCACCTCTGAAGGCTGCCTCTACCGCCAATGCTCCAGTACCACAGCCAGCATCCAGCAAGCGTTTGCGACGCAAATCTTCCGGCAACATTGAGAGCAGCACACTACGCATTTCGTCTCGCCCAGCGCGCACCGTTGCCCGGATCCCGCTGACCTTCGCATCCGATGTCAGGTCAATCCATGCCTTGCGCGCAGTTCCGTCAAAATAGACCGCAAGCTTGTCACGCTGTGTGTCAAAGCCGGATGCGCTAAAAGGGTTCGGAGCGTGTGTTGCCATCACTCAAACCCCAGAAAATCGAAGATGTCCCGATCCTTCATTGGATGGGCCTCTAATGGATCGACACCGTCCCACAGCAGTTGCGCCAGCCGGATATATTCTTGTTGAGCTGCGAGAACTTCCGGAGACTCTTCCATTTCGAACAAGGTGCATTTCTTGAGCCGGCTACGACGGATCGCATCCAAGTCTTGGAAATGCGCCAGCCTTTTCATGCCAATGGCATCACTGAACCGGTCAATCTCGTCTGTTTCGCGGCTGCGATTGGCGACTACGCCTGCTAGCCGGACATCGTAATTCTTCGCCTTTGCGCCAATGGCGGCAACGATCCGGTTCATCGCAAAGATGCTGTCAAAATCATTGGCAGCAACGACCAAGGCCCGTTCAGCATGCTGCAAAGGAGCCGCAAAGCCGCCGCAAACCACGTCACCCAGTACATCGAAAATCACAACATCTGTGTCTTCTAAGAGGTGATGTTGCTTCAGCAGCTTCACTGTTTGCCCGACAACATAACCGCCACATCCCGTGCCAGCAGGGGGGCCGCCCGCTTCGACACACATAACACCATTATAGCCTTCAAACATATAGTCTTCAGGCCGCAATTCTTCCGCGTGGAACTCAACCGTTTCCAACACATCAATGACGGTGGGCATGAGTTTCTTAGTAAGAGTGAAAGTGGAATCATGTTTGGGATCACAGCCGATCTGAAGGACTCTGTGTCCAAGCTTTGAAAATGCAGCTGAGAGGTTTGACGAAGTGGTCGACTTGCCGATGCCGCCTTTCCCGTAAACTGCGAAAACCTTCGCACCCTTAATCTCGTCGCGCGGATCAAGCTGGACCTGGACCGAGCCTTCGCCATCGGGCTGGCTAAAGCGGGTCTTTGGATCAAGCAGGTTCATTTCACATATTCCTCTCTCGGCCTAACTGGCCGCGATTACGCCTTCCAAGCGATCTTCCAGCTCGTCGCTGGCCGCTTGAAGCGCTTCCAAAGTCTCATCATCAGGCTCCCAAAGGCGGCGCTCACAAGCTTCCAGCAAGCGGTTCGCAACACGTACCGAGCTTTTGGGATTCAATTCAGCAAGACGCTCACGCATCGCTTCATCGAGCACGAAGGTATTGCTGATTTGCTGATAAACCCAGGGTGCAACCTGTCCGGTAGTGGCCGACCATCCCATTGTGTTGGTGACATGACCTTCGATCGCCCGGACCCCTTCAAAGCCGTGCTTGAGCATACCTTCAAACCATTTTGGGTTGAGAGTGCGCGTTCGCGTTTCCAAGTCGATCTGTTCAGACAAAGTACGAACCTTGGCATTTCCTTGGGTAGCATCGACAATGTACACAGGCGCATCCTTGCCGCGCGCTTTTGCTACAGAACGGCTAATCCCGCCCAGCCCGTCAACATATTGATCGAGATCGGTAATTCCGACCTCCACGCTTTCAAGGTTCTGATAAGTGAACTCAACGTCTGCCAAAGCACTACGCAGCATTTCACGCTGCTGGACTGGCTTCCCGTTCACGCCATACGCGTAACCCTTGTGAGTCTCGAACGCATTGGCCAGCTCATCAGGATCGGCCCAAACGCCGTCGTCGATCAATTGATTTACATTCGCTCCATAAGCGCCTTCATTGTTAGAAAACACTCTAAGAGCCGCAGTTTCCAGATCGCATTCATGAACTTTTTGATGCGCTAGCGTATGCTTACGCACAAAGTTCATATTCTCCGGCTCTTTGGCTTGCGAGGCTAACAGTGCTGCTTCTGCAAGCATGCGAGATTGGAGCGGCAGCAGATCGCGGAATATCCCGGACAATGTCATTACGATGTCGATCCGAGGCCGACCGAGCTCTTCAAGAGGAATCAGCTCAGCACCTGCCAGCCTTCCGTAGGTATCCAAGCGAGGTCGCGCGCCAATCAGCCGCATGGCTTGCGCAATTTGAACACCCTCGCTTTTCATGTTGTCAGTGCCCCAGAGCACCATCGCGAGGCTCTCCGGGAACGGTTCACCGCTCGCGATATGCCGTTCAATCAGGCGCTCTGCCTGTTTCGCACCCTCTTCAAAAGCGAACCGCGAAGGAATGCGGAAAGGATCAAACCCGTGGATATTCCTGCCGGTCGGAAGCACTTCAGGGTTAGCCAGCAAATCGCCGCCGGGCGCTGGCGGTGTGTAGGTCCCATCGAGCGCATGGATGAGTGCGCCCAATTCATCGCATTCATCCAGCAAAGACTCCAAATGCGCGCGATCTGCCCCCGGGTCCGCGCTGACCATTGCATCGAGCAGCCCGTCGCGCTCGGCACCTTGCGCTTGCTCCCCAAAGACATGCAGGCCGTGGGGTATCAACGTCTGTTCAAGTTCGTAAAGCTGGCCGCTC
>WTKI01000323.1:0-4321 GCA_011524425.1 Altererythrobacter sp.
CGCTATGGCATTCAAATCAAAGACGCTCTGACGACTAAGGACCTTTGGCAAAGTCCCAATTACCAGATGGCGAAAGTGGTCATGTTGGCCACACGTTATGACAGAATAGACATTCCGGAGCTGTCCCCGTTAGTCGCGAGAATAGTCAAAGATGGCAAAAAAGTTGTTCTAGTTGAGAACATTTTTGAGTTTGATGAATTTCGCCGGGGTCGTTGGACGTTGGCAGACAAGATCATCTTTGAACAGCGAGGATCCTCGCTTCCCCCAGCAATGATATCGAGGATGATCAATCGAGCTTACTACGAACAGTATTCAACCTCTAAAGCCAAACCCTTAGTTCTCGATGCAAATACTGAGATCCGACGTCTTAAGCAGGCTCATGACGAAATTATAGTGCTCGATCGGATGGATTATATCTGCGATCGAAAGGCGCGAGCATGTTTGGCAAGCGACAGTGAGTTGAGGAAATACTTCTATGATTACGGCCATCATACGCTTGAAGGCGCAAGCGCTATTGGCGCGCGAATTGATGACCTGGGTTGGTTGGTCGAGCTGTGACTGTGTCAGTAATGCCCGCGCCTAAGCTCTTTTTGGCTGCAATCATTTGCTTGGCTGTAGCTGCTTGCGTCGACGCTGTTCCTTCAGCGGCACCGGCGAGCACCTGGACCTTGATTGACGATTTCGAGCAGCAGGACCTGCAAGGCTGGACCAAGTTTGATGCGCAAAATGAAACGGACCCGTTTGTCCCGGATGCGCAAGTTCACATAACCCAAGCGGAAGCCAATGCTGACAATCATTATCTCTTGCGCAAACCCGCTATCGATGGGGTTGTAGGCAATCGCAAGGCATTGGCTTGGCGCGAGTTACCGCGGGCGGTTCCCACTGGCGCGAAGGCAACATTCTTCACCCGCATCAATGTCGAATATTTTCCCAATAACCATTCATTCGGCCTGACAAACCAGCCGCCTCAGCAGATTGCCGCCTTAGCCTATGATGCGTTCGAGCCGATGATCCGGATCACTGACAAGGCTGAAACCAATGGAACGGTGAATGACGGTGCCTTGCAAGTGCTGAAAGGGCGCAAAGCCTACGCCCCGATCCGCAATCCTGCGACTGGCAGAGCGGCTCGACCGCTTGAACCCGGGGTTTGGTATGAAGTTTGGTTTGTTGTCGATAACGCCCGGCATGATGAAGGCGGACAATCTTATGATTTGCACATCCGCGGAGGCGAATTTGCGTCACGCACGAAGGTTTACCAAGGCGCACAATTTCGCATGGCCCGCGAACAAGCGCTGACGCATTTTATTGCGATCTCCAACACAGGCCCGGCACGCGCGCCTTACGGCAATGGCGGCGTACGCTTTGACGATATCTACATGGCTGATGGCATCAATTTAAGCTCACCACCCATGCGATAGGTGGTCAAAGCCCAATGCAGCTCAATCTTGGCCCGGATGATCGTACTCAAATCCTGCGCAGGCTACAGGGGCGCCTGATCGCTGCGTTCGGGCGGATCGTCAGGCCCCCTGAAAAGCGACGTTCGCCGGAATGGGTGCTGGTCCATGGTGTGATCGGCGCACAGACCAAAACCGCTGCAAGCAATGCTTCAACTGACAGCTTGCTGGCTGAATTCGGATCATGGGATGAAGTAGCAAGGCTCTCTATCCAGGACTTGGAAGCAAGGCTCCAACGCCAGACCTTCCCGAGCGTTGCCGCCAAACGTTTAAGCGATTGCCTGAACGCGAT
Organism: Altererythrobacter sp.; assembly: GCA_011524425.1. Lineage (GTDB taxonomy): Bacteria > Pseudomonadota > Alphaproteobacteria > Sphingomonadales > Sphingomonadaceae > Erythrobacter. The sequence goes on from WTKI01000323.1 coordinate 1,747, forward strand.
TATCGCCGAGCGCGGCAGTGTCGATTTGCGCCATCTTTCCAACCTCGAAACGGATGCAGCGATCGCTTGGCTTGAAACTTTTCCCGGTGTCGCACGAAAGAATGCAGCAGGGGTTATGAATGCGAGCACATTCAACCGCAAAGCGATAGTGATCGACGGGCACCACCGCCGGATCATGCAGCGCATGGGGATTGTTGCGGCGAAGGCTGATACGGCGAAGACCTTTGATGCGCTGATGCCGATATTGCCGCCCGAGTGGAGCGCTGAAGATATAGATGAACACCATCTGCTGCTGAAAAAGCTTGGCCAGACCTTGTGTCGACCGCGCATGCCGCAATGCCCGAATTGCTTTGCTAAAGGCGATTGCGATCATGGCTCTCGTACGCACGGCTAGCATGGCTTGCTCTGGTCGCGATTTGACCTTGAAGAGCTGTGCGGCAGCTGTCTTTATCGATAGGTTCGCAATCGCAATCGATCGATAGTGAGATGCAGCAAGAACACAATGGAACCAGCAACGGAGAGCAGCCATGAAGACCGCCATCACTGACATGTTCGGCATAGAACACCCCATTATCCAAGGGGGCATGCACTATGTCGGTTTTGCTGAGATGGCGTCGGCGGTATCCAATGCTGGCGGTCTAGGCATCATTACAGCGCTTACCCTAGGCACGCCTGAAAAGCTTGCGAACGAAATCGCGCGCTGCAAAGACATGACGGACAGGCCGTTTGGCGTGAACCTGACTTTCCTGCCAACGGTCAACGCGCCGGATTATCCAGGGCTTGTCAAAGCCATCATCGATGGCGGTGTGAAAGCTGTCGAGACAGCGGGCAACAACCCGCAGCAAGTGCTGCCTTACCTTAAAGATGCCGGCATCAGTGTGATCCACAAATGCACCAGCGTGCGTCATGCGTTGAAAGCGCAATCCATCGGCTGTGATGCGGTGAGTGTTGATGGCTTTGAGTGCGGCGGTCATCCGGGAGAAGATGACATCCCCAATATGATCCTATTGCCGCGCGCAGCTGATGAATTGGAGATCCCTTTCGTTTCTTCAGGGGGCATGGCCGACGGCCGCAGTCTCGTTGCAAGCCTCGCTATGGGCGCCCAAGGCATGAATATGGGCACACGCTTCATTGCCACTAAAGAAGCACCCGTGCACGAGAATGTTAAGCAAGCGATCGTCGCCGCTTCTGAATTGGATACGCGTCTGGTCATGCGTCCGCTGCGCAACACAGAGCGGGTCATGACTAATGCTGCGGTTGAAGAAGTTTTACGGATCGAACGCGAAAAGGGCGCTGACCTTCAGTTTGAAGATATCGTCGAGCAAGTCGCAGGGGTCTATCCGCGGATCATGACAGAAGGGGACATGGATGCAGGGGCCTGGAGCTGCGGGATGGTCGCGGGCCTGATCCATGATATTCCCACATGTAAAGAGCTGGTTGATCGGATTATGAGCGAAGCTGACGCTATCCTTGCAAGGATGAATTCGCTTGCGAGCGCCTGAATTCATTAACGAAAACGTTAACAGGATTTGGTTCCCGACTAAGTAGTGAACCGAATTACCGCCAAATCAGAGATGAACTAAGTCGGATGGGACAGGTGAACCGCTTCTGTCGCTTGAGCTGACGACTCTTGCTGCTGCAACTCACATGGCGCGAAGGGATCTCGCGCAGGACGAGGTGAGAATGTTCGATTTAATAGCCGAAGGGGGACAATTTATTTCAATCTTGGCGCTGTGCGTTACCAGTTGGGCTACTGGCCGAACGATGGGCGCGCGACCGCATTCCATTGATTTTCCATTAAGGCAGGCATCCGAAGCTGCCTCGTCTGCAAACCAGAGCCACTTTCAACGCAACGGGATGGCGGGACAGGCTTTTGATGATGCATGCTTTTCAGCTGCTGATCGTGATGGCACATTTGAAAGGCCGAAGGATTACTTACAAGCCGACGAACTTTATGACCTGATCCGCACCGGAGATTTGACACAGGAGGGTGTGCTCCAGTCTCTTGTGGCGATGGCTGAAGAGCAAGCCGACACGCTACCGGGTCGCCAAAGGTCAAACTGGAAGGACGGCCAATTACCATTGGATGAAAGAGATGCATGTGCAGAACCGCGCATTCTCACACGCAAATCCGATGCGACAGAACCCCTTCCAGCCGATTTACCTGACCCTCTTACTCCTGAGGTTTTGTCGCGCTACCGGATCTACGCCCAGGACTACGGCAAGTAAGATTTGCGCGGAATTGCGCGGCGCAGCTTGCAAATCTAGGAATCAGCAGACTCTGATTCTTCTTTCTCTACCCGTGTGTAAGGTACGAAGTCAGTCAGAAACACAGTGCCTGAAAAGAAGCCGTTGTGCCTGTCGACCTTAGTGACAATGTCTTGCTTGCAAATCTGTGAGCCAAATCGCCGAGAGACCAGTACATCGCGATCATCGATACGTTCCGGGTTGCGGGTCCGGTTGACATAGATCGTGCGCCCGCGACCATAGACCAGAGCTGTACCATCGATCACTCGTAAATTTCGGCCCGATCGGAAATCGCTGATACAGCTTGTCGGCTCTCCAGCCTCCCTGC
>WTKI01000323.1:4421-8321 GCA_011524425.1 Altererythrobacter sp.
TTCGAAGTGCTGGAGAATCAAGCCGGGTTTTACGGGATTGCGAAGCAGCTGCGCCGCAGCGAAGCGCTGCTGGAAGCTGTGCGGCTGGCTGATAAGCGCGATGCTTATGCGCGCACTTTGTCAGGCGGGATGAAGCGCAGACTGCTGGTTGCCAAAGCCATGGTCCATTCGCCGCCAATCCTTGTGCTGGATGAACCGACCGCCGGGGTTGATGTCGAATTGCGCCGGCAGCTTTGGGAACTCGTCACCAGGCTCAACGATGACGGTGTCACTGTCGTCCTGACCACCCATTATCTTGAAGAGGCGGAGCAGCTTTGTGACCGGATTGCGATCATCAATCACGGCGAGTGCATTGCCAATAAGCCGACCCGCGAGCTGGTGGATATGGCGCGCGAAAAAATCGTCGCGGTCACTGTCGACACCGATTTGAGCGAGGCCCCGCATCATGATGCTTTTGCAAAGGTAGAAATGGCAGGTCCGCGCTCTGTCGAAGTGACTTACGACAAAGACAAACTGACAGCCGGTCAGGCGCTTGCCATTCTGCAAGAGCAAGGGCTGAGAATTGAAGATGTGACGACGCGAGAAGCCGACTTGGAAGACGTGTTCGTCCAGCTAACCGGATCAGGCTGAAAATCGGCCGATTCAAGAAAGCAAGATCGGGAACGCGCTGCCGCAGCGTGCTTGCTAGCCAATGGTCCTCACATTTAGGGAGGTCCATATTATGACGATTGCAGCCAATTATCGTGAACGCATTCAACGCGCTCTCAACGCGATTGAAAAGGGTGCGCAAAGCGGAGACTGGCCTGACCTCGGCAATCTTGCGGAGGCCGCGGCCATGTCTGAATTTCATTTCCATCGTATCTATCGGCTGATGACGGGGGAGACCCCGCAAAACACTCTGAGCCGGGCTCGGATAGGCGGAAGCTTGCCTGAGCTCAAAGGCTCTGACGGGATTATGGGCGCGACAGGTGCAAGCGCCTATGGCTCCAGCCAGTCTTATGCGCGTGCGGTGAAAGCACTCACTGGGGCTACACCGTCTCAGCTTCAGTCTGATCCTGGCCTGTTTGATGCAGTCACAAAGCAAGTGATGGAACCTGCAGGAGATACAGGGCCAATCCAGATCGGGATCGCGCAGCTTTCGCCCCTGAAGTTAGTGGCGACTGAGAATGTCGGCGATTACAGCGATCTCAATGATGGCTTTGACCACCTGTTTGAAATGGTCCTCGAGCAGATTGCTATAGAGGAGATCACAGGGCTCTATGGAGTTCCTTACGATGATCCGCGTGATGTGCCTGCCGAGGCCTGCCGCTTTGATTGTGCGGTTTCGACCAGCGCGCCTGTTGAACCGCAAGGAGCGATAAAGGCGCTGGCGATTGCGGGCGGATCGGCGCTGACCATGCGGCATAAGGGTGATTATGATCTGGTCCATGCGGCATTGGACGATCTTTACAGAGTGGCCATTGCGCTTGATCTGGAGCTTGCTGACGAGCAGCCGCTGAACTTCTATCACTCAGATCCGGAATCGGTCGCACAAGAGGATTTGATCGCTGACATTCACTTGATGCTCAAGGAGGGCTGAACATGCGTATCATCAAACAGACCGTGGCCATTGCGTGTATCATGGCGGCCCCGCTTGCAGGCGTATCGGCATCGGCTCAGGACGAGAGCACTGACGTTCAGGCAGAGGCTCAGCGCCCGGCTGCAACGCTCGCCGATATGGCCTGGCTGGAAGGTCAATGGACAGGCACAGGGATTGGAGGCAATCCGGCAGGCGAAGCCTTCTCTTACGCTGGCGAGAACCAGATGGTTGGCCATTTCTGGCAGGCAGACAGCGAAGGCGGGATCGAATTCTACGAACTGATCACTATCACGCCTGACGGTGACAGCCTGACTATGCGATTAAAGCACTTCACCGGCGATCTCACAGGCTGGGAAGCCAAGGAAGGCGATGCAGCTCTGGTGTTCCCTCTGGTTGAAAGAAGCGCAGAGGTCTGGAAGTTCGGACCGGTTACATTCAGACCGGTGGGATCGGACAAGCTCCAGGTGTCAGTCCGCGTCAAACAGAATGACGGGTCGATTGGCAGTCTGGACTTCTCTTATGGGCGTGTATCGTCTGAACGATCGGCGGAATGATGCCCGAAGGAGGGATGAGGCGGCTCCCAGGGGGGATCCTCACCCGTCTCTTCAAAGCGGATCTTGCGGGGTCGATACTGTGCATGGGGGGACCGACCTCGGCTCTCCCCATCATGGCTCTTGTAAACACGCTTTCGCGAACGACCGCTGCGCTCGAATGCGGGTGAAAAGCCATTGGGTCCGACAATCGGAATACTGGAGTTGAAGTCGCGCCATTTGCCGTTTTCCAGCCGAACGATCGCTACGCCGCAATGTCTGCAAGTGCCGCGATAATGCTTTCCGTCCCACCCAACGCGGTGCGGGACAGGACTATGCGAATTGGTGCGGCAGCGCATCCGATGCCAAAGCTTCATGGTGCCCCCCTGTCGCGTGATCGGCAATGCGATGATCAAGCCTTTTCGGGCCATGCGTGTCCAATTACATGGCTGTAAAACCATCTGGACACAGGCGTTCTGCGCAAGCTGCTTTGGCTTGCCCTTGTGGCCGCAACAATCCATGAGGCCCGGCATGACTGACAAGACTCATGACGTTCTGATCATTGGCTCTGGTGCAGCGGGTCTCACCGCAGCGTTGGAATTGGCCGAGCATAAGAGTGTGCTTGTGCTTGCCAAGGGTTCGCTCACCGGCGGATCGACTGCCTGGGCACAAGGCGGGATTGCCGCTGTGCTGGATGCGGGCGACACGTTCGAAAACCATGTGCGCGACACCATGGTAGCAGGCGCTGGCCTGAACCGGCGCGAGACTGTCGAGTTTGTGATCGAGAACGCGCCTGAAGCGATTGACCGGCTGGTGGAGCTGGGCGTCCCGTTTAATACAGAAGACGGCGATCTGCATTTAACCCGCGAAGGCGGTCACTCTCACCGCCGGATCGTCCATGTGAACGATGCGACCGGTTGGGCGGTGCAGGAAGCTTTGCTGAAAGCAGCTGAAGCGAGCCCCAACATCACTCTGCTGGCTGGCCGCACTTGCATTGACTTCATAACCGGCCGCCATGGCGAGAAATTTTCAGCAGCGGGCCGCGTGTGGGGCGCATATGCTCTCAATGAAGAAACAGGCGAAGTGGAGCGGCACGTTGCAAAGGCCACTGTGCTGGCTGCTGGCGGGGCAGGCCGCTGTTACTTGTTCTCAACCGCGCCGCGCGGCGCAACCGGCGATGGCATTGCCATGGCGTGGCGGGCAGGCGCGCGCGTTGCGAATATGGAGATGATGCAGTTCCACCCGACCTGCCTTTACAATCTGGAGGTCAAGAACTTCCTCATCACAGAGGCTGTGCGCGGGGAAGGCGGGCATTTGCTCCACCCGGAAACCGGCCATCGCTATATGGCGGACTATGACGAAGCACGCATGGAACTCGCCCCGCGCGATATCGTGGCGCGCGCCAATGATGATCAGATCAAACGCTATGGCCTGGACTATGTCCATCTCGATATCAGCCATGAATCGCCGGAATTTGTGAAGCAGCATTTCCCGACGATCTATGACAAGCTGATTGGCCTCGGCATTGATATGACGAAAGAGCCGATCCCTGTCGTACCAGCGCAGCATTACACTTGCGGCGGCGTGCTGATCGGGCTGGATGCGCGTACAGACCTACCCGGTCTTTGGGCGGCAGGCGAATGCACGGAAAGCGGCTTGCACGGCGCGAACCGTCTGGCCTCAAACTCGCTGCTCGAATGCTTTGTGTTTGGCGAGGCAGCGGCCAAAGACATCCTTGCCAATTGGGATGATCTGCCAGAGCCGCCTGCGATCCGCGAATGGGATGAAAGC
>WTKI01000181.1 GCA_011524425.1 Altererythrobacter sp.
TGGCGCGCCCGGCAGGACTCGAACCTGCTGCCTCAAGATTAGAAGTCTCGCGCTCTATCCAGATGAGCTACGGGCGCGCGCCGACCGATCCATTAGCGTGCTTTTCCTAAGCGGCAAATGGCGTTAGTGCGCTCAACGATGGAAAATTCAGATCAAGCGCAAGCGCCTGCCCGGACAACTCAAGCCCCTTCGGCATTTCGCTATTACGATTTGGTGATGGCAGCTTTCGTCACGATCTTGCTGCTATCCAACCTGATCGGGGCTTCCAAACCAAGCTACATAACTTTGCCTGGCGGTGACCCTTGGATCTTCGGCGCCGGCGTACTGTTCTTTCCAATCAGCTACATCATCGGCGATGTGCTGACAGAAGTCTATGGTTATGCCCGGGCCCGTCGCGTGATCTGGACGGGCTTTGCAGCGCTCGCATTCATGGCATTTATGGCCTGGGTCGTGGTTAGCTTGCCACCTGCCGATGGCTGGCCCTTCCAAAGCGATTATGAAAACGTTTTCGGCAATAGCTGGCGGATCGTTGCCGCATCTATGATTGCGTTCTGGGCCGGTGAATTTGCAAATTCGTTCGTGCTGGCAAAGATGAAAATTTGGACCGAGGGCAAGCACCTTTGGATGCGCACGATCGGCTCAACGGTAGTGGGTCAGGGGCTTGATAGTATGATCTTTTACCCGCTGGCGTTCTGGGGCATTGCCGGTTGGCCACCTGAAACGCTCGTGCAAGTTGTGATCTCGCAATGGCTGATCAAAACTGCCTGGGAAGCGCTGCTGACGCCGTTCACCTATGTCGTGGTGAACAAGCTCAAACGCGCGGAAGGCGTTGATCTGTACGATACAGAAACCGACTTTTCACCTTTCGCCAGCGCCAAGTCTAAATAGCGTCAGACTATTCAGCGGCTTGGCCGAAATCTTCGGAGGCGGGGGCCAAGGCCTCCTCGCTAATCTCATCCCATTCGGTGTCGGAAACGATCCGGACCTGATAGTCAGTGCCGAGATGATTGGATAGCAAAGTCATGTCCTTCTCGATCGGAATGCCGAGCAAATCCTCATGGCTTTCGCGCAATTGCAAGACCAGTCTTTTGTCTTCGCGCAGCAATCGGCTGACTTGAAATGACCGGCGCGAGCGTGCCCCAATACGGCGGGCGAGACGGACGGACAGCCCCCAACCCACAGCTTCGCGCAAAGCTTCCTCGCTGGCGAGGGATCTGATTGCAACTGGAAGGTCAAGATGATTGCGGTTCCCGCATACCGCTGCTGCCATCATCGCGCGTTCGTGAGTTTCCACCCCGATCCATCTTTTGTGCAATGCCCAGTCAATTGCTTGCTGAAGCCTCAGATTCGGCTCGATCTGCATCGATGCCAATGACAGCATTGTTGCCGCCAAGCGCAGTCTTTCAGAGCCAAACTTGCCAGCCGGAACCGCATCAACCGTCCAAGCAGCAATACGCGTCGTAAGCCGAGGGGGCGCACCACGCTGAGCAGAGAACAGCGTTAGACCAGCAAGCAAAGGGTCTTGTGAGCGCATCGGAGCTTCCAGCCGGTCATACAGCAAGCCTTCACGCAGCCCCCAAGATGAGAAGATCAATCGTTCTGGCTGCAACTTCTTCAGCATGGCCTGCAGCAAGATCGCCGCATGCGGCATGGTCGAGGAACGCATGGTTGATATGCGTTCGATCTGCTGAAGGGCCTCGGGCTCCGCTTGAGCTAGATCCTCGGCTAAAATTCGCGCTCGGGTTGGATCGAGCCATAACCCATGCGGATCGCTTAAGGGGTGCCCAACCTTCTCCATCGCATAGACAGCCATCGCGCGCCACGTCCCGCCAACAAGATAAAGCGGAGCGCTGATAGGCTCCGCCCATCCCCCCTTCTTTAGTTGCTTGCCGAGCGCTTTGATCATCGCCTTTGGATCATCGGCAAAAGCTGCCAGGCGCAATGTTCCCAGCGGCAAGGACGAAGCATCTGTTGTTTGCCCATCGGCGATGCGGATCAGTTCCAGACTTCCGCCGCCCAGATCTGCCATAACTCCCGCAGCTTCGGGAAAAGCGCCCATAACCCCTTGGGCGCTAAGCCGTGCTTCTTCTTCACCGCTTATGACCCGCGGATTGAAACCGATCTCTTTCACCGCAGCAATAAAATCCGATCCGTTTTCCGCTTCGCGCGACGCCGCTGTTGCCACAGTCTCCACATCTGAGATCTCGAGCTCGTCCAGAAGAAGTTTGAAACGGCGCAGCCCTCTCAGAGCTAGCGCGAAAGCGTCTTCAGGAATGCGCCCTGTACGCTCCATATCCTTGCCAAGCCGAGCAGCGACTTTCTCATTGAGGAGAATTTGCGGCGCCCGCATGGAACCGCCATACACAACCAATCGCACTGTGTTCGACCCGATATCAATGATCGCACGCTCTGGAGTTGTCCCGCTGAAGATACCGTCACGGTCAGCCCGTCTCGCTTTCAAGCTCATGCTTGGCGTCCCTTGCGCAAAGCGAGCTTAGGGACAGCATCAGGTTCCAACGCCCCGCCACGACCGGAAAGCGATGGATTGGTCATGAAATAACGATGGCAATTGAATGGCTTATCCCCGGAACCAAGTCGAGAATAGGTCCCATCGGAATGCAGTTCCCAGCTTTGCTCTGTATCCAGTACATTGGCTAGCAGGACTTGCTGCAAGATCTGGTCATGCACGGTGCGGTTCTTGATCGGGATGAGGGTTTCAACCCGACGATCCAGATTCCGGCCCATCAAATCGGCAGACGAAATAAACACTTTCGATTTTCCACCCGGCATGGGCTGCCCGTTAGCAAAAGCGAAAATGCGGCTATGCTCCAAAAAACGGCCGATGATCGACTTGACGCGGATATTTTCGCTGAGCCCTGCCACGCCTGGACGAAGAGAACAGATGCCCCGGCATACAAGCTCGATCTCAACGCCCGCCTGACTGGCTGAATAAAGCCGATCAATAATGCCGCTGTCGGTGATCTGATTCATTTTAAACCAGATTGCCGCGGGCTTTCCTTTGCGCGCGTTATCGATCTCTTTGTCGATGCATTCGTACAAGCGCTCGCGCAAATTCAGCGGCGCGACTGCGATCAGATCCATACTGCGCGGCTCGACATAGCCGGTTACAAAATTGAACAGTTTCGCAGCGTCACGACCCAGTTTTGGCGATGCAGTAAAGAAACTGAGGTCAGTGTAGATTTTCGCCGTTACCGGATGGTAATTGCCTGTGCCAAAGTGGCAATACGTGCGGAAGCCTTGTTCTTCGCGCCGCACCACCATTGCAACTTTCGCGTGCGTCTTCCAATCGACAAAGCCGTAAATGACTTGCACGCCCGCGCGCTCAAGCTTGTTCGCCCAAAGCAGATTCTGTTCTTCATCGAAACGCGCCTTGAGTTCGACAACCGCAGTAACGGATTTGCCGTTCTCTGCAGCTGCGATAAGCGCATTGATCACAGAACTCTGCGTCCCCGCGCGGTAAAGGGTCTGCTTGATTGCGACCACGTCAGGATCCGCAGCAGCCTGCCGGATAAAGTCCACCACAACCTCAAAGCTTTCATAAGGGTGGTGAATGATGATGTCTTTCTCACGAATGGCTGAGAAACAATCCCCATCATGCTCGCGAATACGCTCCGGGTAACGCGGGGAATAGCTGTCAAACTTGAGATCGGGGCGATCTTCATCGACAATTTCAGACAGTCCATCAATCCCGATAACGCCATCTGTTTTGATCACAGCAGCCTCGTGGACTCCCAATTGCTCAAGCAGGACCTGCTCTGCATGGCTGTCAAAGTCGTCTTCGATTTCCAGCTGGATCACTTGCCCCCGGCGCCGCCTCTGGATCGCACTGCGGAAGGTACGCACAAGGTCTTCCGCTTCTTCCTCGATCTCAATGTCGCTGTCACGCAAGTCACGGAAAAGACCATCGCCTTTGATCGTGAAGCCGGGAAAGAGCTGATCTGCAAAGCGCACGATCAAGCTGGCGATACTGATAAAAACCGCTTCTTCGCCGGGCACACGAATATAGCGCGGCAATGCCGTTGGGATCAGGATCATCTCTATGATCCGTTCCTTGTCAGCTTCACGTTGCAAAGTGAACAGCAAGCCCATCCCTTCATTCGCGACGAAGGGAAATGGGTGAGCAGGATCCAGAGCTTGCGGCGTAATAATCGGAAGGATTTCTTCCAGAAAGTAGTTCTTCAGCCATTGATGAGCAGACGGTTTCAAGCGGTGCTCGTCGGCGACATGAATGCCAGCTTCGCTCAACCGGTCGTGCAATTCACGCCAGATCGTTTGCTGGCGTGAGCTCAGCTCGACCAGCTTTGCACGGACAGCTGTGAGCTGCTGCGATGGGGATAGTCCGTCAATTGAAGGCCTGCCGATGCCCCTTTGCACTTGGCCCACAAGGCCTGCAACGCGGATCATCATGAACTCGTCAAGATTGCTACCGGAAATCGATAAAAACCGCAGCCTTTCCAGCAGCGGATAGTTCTCATTCTCGGCTTCTGCCAGAACACGTTCATTGAAGCTCAACCAGCTGAGCTCGCGATTGAAATAGAGTTCGCTATGCGCGACCTCCGAATTTTCCTCGCTGATGGACGTATGCGTGTTCATAAGGTCTCTGGTGCAGGCTCGCTTCAAGACTCAAAGCAAACGAATCGGTACACTTTCCCCCTTATGCCTTAAATTGGGAAAAACCGCGCAATCTTGCAGCGCTGCCCAATTCTGGCGCAAAGATCACGAATTGACTGAAACCTGATCCATCGCAGGCATTGCCATATTCATTCCGGTCGGAAATTTAGGCTTGTAGGGTGCTTCAAGCGAGCGGACTTCTTCTTCGTTCAAGGCAATGTCTAGCGCTGTGACAGCATCATCAATGTGTTTTGGTTTAGTCGCTCCGATGATGGGTGATGCAACTTGTTGCTTGGTAAATTGCCAAGCCAAGGCGACACTGGCCATGGCATTGCCACGAGCTTCTGCGATCTTGTGCACTTCACCAATTATCTGATGATCGACCGCATTTTCATCATCATAGATCACTTTGCCAAAGCCATCAGTTTCGCTGCGTATCGTGCTCTCGCCCACAGGACGGGCTAGCCGGCCCCGCGCCAAAGGACTCCATGGAATAACGCCGACTTTCTCGTCAGAGCACAAAGGCAGCATTTCGCGCTCTTCTTCCCGATAGAGCAAATTGAGCTGGTTCTGCATGGAGATAAACTGACACCAGCCATTGGCACGCGCGGCAGACTGCGCTTTTGCAAATTGCCAAGCATACATGGACGAAGCACCGATGTAGCGCGCTTTCCCTTGCTTTACGATGTCATGCAGGGCTTCCATCGTCTCTTCGATTGGGGTGTGGTCATCCCAGCGATGGATCTGAAACAGATCAACGTAATCCATACCAAGCCGCGCCAGGCTGTCATCGATCGCCTGCATCAGGCTCTTGCGTGAAAGTCCGCCCGCATTGGGCGCTTGTCGCCATGGAATAAACGCCTTTGTCGCTACGACAATTTCATCGCGCTTGGCCATGGCTCTCAAGTGCTTGCCAGTGATCTCCTCAGAGGTTCCACCAGCATAACCATTGGCTGTATCGAAGAAGTTGATCCCTGCCTCCAAGGCGCGGCGGAAATAGGGCGCCGCCGCTTCCTCGTCTAACAGCCAATCACCATGCCAGCCCTTCGAGCTATCCCCATAGCTCATGCAGCCAAGGCATAGACGCGAAACCATCAGGCCTGAATTTCCAAGGCGCGTAAACTGCATCGGGTTACTCCTGCTGGCTAAGACTACAGTGACAGGCCGCCATCGACGATCAAGGACTGTCCTGTAACATAGCCTGCCATGGGGGATGCAAGAAATAGAGCTGCACCGGCCATATCCTGCGGGCTGCCCATCCGGCCAAGCGGAATTCGCGCGATCGCTTCGTCCCGGCGCTTTTCATTTTCAGTGGTCACGCGGGTCATTTTTGTAGGCACGAAACCGGGGGCAATTCCATTCACGCGGATCCCATCGCGTGCCCAGGCTTGCGCGAGCGAACCTACCAGGCTCACAGCGCCCGCCTTACTTGCTCCATAGGCAGGTGTGCCGATCATTGCATGAAAAGCACCGGTTGAGCTGACAATAATGATGGCCCCCTTGCTGCTTGCAAGCTGAGAATGAAAGGCCCTCGCACAATCCATCAGAGATGTAAGATTGATTTGCACCACGTGGTCCCAGCCCTCAGGTTCAAACTCCTGCCGACCATATCGCACCGCGCCCTGACACAGGATTAAGACATCAATTTGCTCAAGGCCGAGCGAAAGGGCGTCAATCGCAGAGCGGTTTGCGACTTCCAGCTGGTGGTAGGTCAGCCCGGTAAAGTCGCTGTCCTCTGCCTCGAGATAGTCACCTTCATCAGGCCGCGTTCCGGTGACATGAACGACAGCCCCGCACTTTCTGAAGCCATGAGCAATTCCGTTGCCGATTCCGCTCGACCCGCCAATCACCAGGACCTGGCGGCCGGAAAAGTCCAATGGATCGCTCACTGAGATGCCCCCTTAAATAGCGCGGCTGATCACTTCCTTCATGATTTCGTTAGTGCCGCCAAAAATGCGTGTAACTCTCGCATCACGCCACAGCCGCGCGATCATGTATTCGTTCATATAGCCAGCCCCGCCGTGCAATTGCAGCGCTGCATCGCAGATTTCCCATTGGAGATCAGTGTGCCACAGCTTTGCTGCACTTGCTTCATCGGTCGTCAGCTCGCCATCCAGATGGCGTTTGATAGCCCAGTCCAGATGCGCCCAGCCCACTTGTAGCTTGGCCTGAAGGTCAGCCAGCGTGAACTTGGTGTTCTGGAATTCGAACACCGTTTGCCCGAAAGCCTTGCGATCCTTGGTGAACTTTACCGCTTCATCAAAGGCGCGCTGCGCTCCGGCTTGTGCACTTACCGCGATGGATAGCCGTTCTTGCGGCAATTCTTCCATCAAATGGACGAACCCGCGCCCTTCACCGCCTAAAATATTCGTCTTGGGAACACGGACATCATTAAAGAAAAGCTCTGATGTATCGGCGGAGTGCTGGCCGATCTTGTCGAGGTTGCGGCCCTTTTCAAAACCTTCTGTTCCCGCTTCGACTAAGACCAGTGAGGTGCCCTTAGCCCCCTGGCTGGGATCGGTCTTTGCAACAACGATGACTACATCGGCATTCTGGCCGTTGGTTATGTAAGTCTTGGAACCGTTTATGACGAGATGATTGCCATCCTCGATCGCGGTTGTTCGCACCCCTTGCAGGTCTGAACCGGCTCCCGGCTCTGTCATAGCAATGGCTGAAATGACATCACCTGAAACGAGACCTGGCAGATATTTCTCCTTCTGCTCCGGAGTCCCCAAACGTTCAAAATAGTTCGCAGTGATGTCGCTCTGCAAAGTAAAACCTGCCGATGTGCCAAGATAGCAAAGCTCTTCATTCACCACGCAGTTGAAGCCGAAATCCAAGCCAAGCCCGCCATTCTCTTCGCTAACGGTGGGGCACAGCATTCCTGCTTCCCCGACAGCTTTCCAAGCCTCCCTAGGCACAATGCCTTCTTCTTCGTGCTGATCGAGATACGGCTCCATGTGGTCCGCGAGCACTTTGCGAACTGTGTCGCGAAAGGCTTCATGATCTTCATTATAGGCAAAACGCTTGGCTGTGTTGAGCATTGTGTTCCTGCTGTTGGTCTTTTGGCTATTTTTTAATTGCGGGGCGAATTAGCAAGCTCGCCCTGCTCGTCGAGATGCAATGCCACTCCCTCGCCTAATGTCAAAGCTTGTGAGTTTTACCTTGCAATTAGCCTTAGTTTACTAACAATCTAACGCTTGTGGATTCGCAGCTTTGATAGCTGACATGTGTCGGATCGCAGCCGCATTAAAAGCGCGCCGACACACAAAAACCGACTTGGGGGCAAGTATGGACAAGCTTGACACAGGGGCACTTGTTGGATGGCGTGCCGACGATCTGGGACAACGGGTCGTACTTCATATGCAAACGATGCACCGCAATGGCCCGGAAGACAGGCAGATGCGCGAACGGGCCATTCTGCTTGATCGCAATCAAGCCGTCCAGCTCGCTCATTACCTTTTTGAAGTCACTGGCGAAACAAAACCGCAAAAACGCGGAGCCTTGCGATCCTTCTTCGGCACCTGATGCGGTTAACAACGTAAAGTGTGATCTTGAAATCAATAGGTTACGTCATTTCAGGTGTAACCGCTGATTACTGTGCGAGAGCGGGACGAGAGTTGAGTTGTGCTTGCGGTAAGGCGACCAACGCCTAACCCTGTGGCCGCAGTCACGAGTTAACCATGCTC
>WTKI01000404.1 GCA_011524425.1 Altererythrobacter sp.
TTTCGAACAGGTTTGGTTCGCGGAACACAAACAGGTTCTAAAGGGACACAAAGCGCTCCAAGAGTGGGCAAGGCCTCTAAAACAGGCTGCGAAGATCGACTTGCCCGGCCAAGTTTACGACATGCCGCGGGGCGAAGTGCTGGACCGTTTTGGACAGCAATTTGTGCGTGAGTTGGAATCGTTGGAGCCGGGTGACCAATGGCAAGGTCCCATCCCATCAGGGCTTGGTTGGCATGCCGTTCTTTTACGCAAAACCGAAGCGCAAGAACTGCCTGCGCTTGAAACTGTGCGGGACAAGGTTGAAGCGGATTGGCGATTAGCGACCGCTGCAAAACGCGAAGAGCAAGCCTACCAAATGCTGCGCGATGCTTACAGTGTCGAGATCAAACAGTGAGGTATTTGCTTGCGGCATTGCTGATGCTGATAGGTGCGCCGGCACTTGCGGATGAAGTGCGCCCCATGGCGCTCGACTTTTCAGAGCAAGCGCCAGGGAAATGGTCGCTTTCATGGAAACAGCCGGTTGCAACAGCGGCAGCGCCAATTGCTATGCCGGTGCCTCCCCAGAATTGCCAATACCAAACAGAGCCGCAGATCCGAAAAGCGAATGCGGCTTATCTTGGGCATGCGAATGTGACTTGCACAAGCGCAGTAGGCGGACAAACCTTTGCGATTGCTTCCATGGCGCCGGGATCGGACGCTCTGTTGCGGGTCGCGCCGCTAGGCCGGCCTGTGCAAAGCTTGCAGATCACAGCGCTAGAAAGCGTTGTGACAATCGCAGCCCGTCCTGTTCGCGGGCAAGTGTTCCGTAGCTATTTCGTGATCGGGGCTGAGCATATCCTTGTCGGCTGGGATCACCTGCTGTTTGTCATTGCTCTGGTCCTGCTGGTGCAGCGGGGCTGGGCGGTGATTGGCGCAGCCACTGCTTTCACTGTTTCTCACTCGATCACATTGGGAGCGAGCGTGCTGGGTTTTGCAGGGCTGCCGCAAGCCCCTGTTGAAGCCTTGATCGCGCTCTCCATTGTGTTCCTTGCTGTAGAGCTCGTTCAGACTGAGCGCACCACATGGACTCAGCGCTGGCCATGGCTTGTCGCCTTTGCCTTTGGCCTGCTGCACGGATTTGGCTTTGCCGGCGCTTTGTCAGAGATTGGATTGCCGCAAGGCGAAGTCCCGATCTCGCTCCTCGCCTTCAATCTCGGAGTTGAAGCCGGGCAAATCCTTATCATTGCGGCAGTGCTTGCGATGCGCGGGATAGTCACCAGACTTGCGCCTAAGGCAGAGGAGCCTGCGCTCAAAATTGCCACTTATGCAATCGGGATCATCGCCAGCTACTGGCTGATTGACCGCGTTATCGCTTAAAGCGCGCCGAGCAAGAGGCCGAACAGGGTGAACATACCGGTCGCATATCCACCATCAATCAGCCAAAGCGCGAAGGGCTTTTGAGCGAAGAGATAGTTGATGCCAAAACTGGCAGCGACCCAGCACAATCCGGCAGAAGCTCCATAGGCTGTGCCTTGGCCGATGGTAATGTCAGGGCCCAGAAACATGGCGAAGACAAATGCCGCGATAAAGGTCAGCACAAAAGCACCGCCGAAGATCTTGGCCATGTTGGCATTTTTGACTTGGTCATCGCTGAGCCCGACCAGAGCTTGCCATTTTTTGCCAAACAAAGGCCCGTACCAAATGCCGCCCAGCACAAATGCTGATACCGTTGCTGCGCCAATTCCGATCCAGTTGATATCCATAAATTCCTCCCTGTTTTCGTATTTCTATTCGCCAACTTCTGCCAATGATGCGGCAAGGTTTTTCTTCATCCGTTCAATGGAATAGGCATTGCCGGTCTTGAAGAATTCAAGGATCCGCGATGAGGCATCGTCAGTTCCGTATCCAACCCCCGAAATGCGCAGCCGTGTTTTTGCCTCGGTCACCGGCTCAAGCTCGTAGACGCCCCAGACCTGTTTGACTGTTTCGGCATCCACTGGACCGCCTTCGGGCGCTTGGATCACTTGAAGTGCGATCATCCTATCCGGCACGAAAGCGATGATGCGGTGTATGATGTTGCGCGGGTCGCCGCGCACCGCGTCGGTATGATAGCCGGTTTCAATCGTTCCTCCGTGCCGCAGATCGAACCATGCAAAGCGCGGGCCCCACTTTTTCCAACCCTCAGCGGTAGAGAGCGTCGCCCAGACGGCGCTGACAGGGGCATCGACGACCGCTTCGTGGACTAGGGTGCGTGTGCCGTCAGCGTGCTCGACCATCTCGGCGGTAATTTCGTCTGATTGAGCGAGGGCCGGGTTAGCCAATGCGCAAGAGACGCTTGCGATCAAGAATTTTAGTGCCTTCATGACGGCTCCTTCGCTTTGTCCAGCAGCAGGTCAATGTGCTGCCTTAAGACGGTGATATTGCGATCGAACACGCCAATATCCTTGGCGGTTCGTGCCTGCATGATCGCGCCTTCCATAATGGTGAGGATGAATTCGCCCAGCGCACGCCGGTCCGTCTCAGGCGGCAAGCGGTCGCCTGCGTCTTCCAGACAAGCAACGATCGCTTCGATCCAATTGGAGAAGTTTACATCCAGCAATTCGCGAATGCGCGGGTCGGGCTCGCTGATTTCAAGCGCGAGATTGCCAATCGGGCAGCCATGCTGAAAATCGCTTGTGACCAATCCGATCCGATAACCGTTGAGAAGCGCAAAGATCTTTTCAATCGGGTCTGTCACTTCTGCCCACGCAATATCGAGCAGGTTTTCCTTGATGCCGTCGCGGTAGAATTCCAGCACTGCGACCAGCAGGTCCTGCTTGCCGGGGAAGAAGTGATAGAGGCTGCCCGAATGGACCTGACTGCGGCTGAGAATGTCCGCAATTGAAGTGGAATTATAGCCCTTCACATAGAATTGCTCGAGCGCAGTCATCACAATCCGTTGGCGTGTGGCTGAGTTCATTTTTCCTGATCCTTGCTGCGAATCACCACTTGATTGAGTGTTCAACTCAGCAGAACTTGATCGATCAATCAAGTCAAAACTTGAATGGTCAATCAAGAGGGTTCGGGGGAGTGCGGGATCCAAGGGGTAGCCAGACGATCACTCTTATCGGGTTTTCCATGCGATAAGCTGGGCTGAAATGGCGCTTCGTTATCTTGCGATTCATGGTGTCGCGCTTACATTGGACCTTCGAACAAGGAATCGAACGCGATGAATCAAGAGAACGAACCGCAAGAACCACGCCCGGAAGGCCCTAATCCATGGATGAAGAGCCTGCTCATATGGGGCGGCGTGTTCATGGCTTTGCTGCTGGTGGTGTCCATGTTTGGCAATGCCGGACAAGCACCTGCAACGCAGATTTCCTATTCTGATTTTCGCGATAAAGTGGCGGAAGGTTCCGTTCAGGAAGTTCAGATCGCGCCAGACAAGATTACTGGTACGCTGAAGAATGACAGCACTTTCTCGACTATTCCGGTGCCTAACGACACTGAACTGCCTAAGCTGCTGGAAGAGCAGAACGTGGTCTATTCTGGGGTTGAGGCAGAGCAAAGCAACATACTGCTTGTCATCCTCATCCAGATCCTGCCGTTTCTTTTGATCCTCGGCATCGCTTTCTTCGCTTTGCGACAAGTCCAGAAAGGCGGCAGCGGCGGCGCGATGGGTTTTGGCAAATCCAAGGCCAAGCTCCTCACAGAACGGCAGGGCCGTGTGACGTTTGAAGATGTCGCAGGGATTGATGAAGCGCGCGAAGAACTGGAAGAGATCGTCGAGTTTCTGAAAGACCCGCAGCGTTTCTCTAAACTTGGCGGCCAAATTCCCAAAGGCGCGTTGCTGGTCGGCTCTCCGGGTACTGGTAAGACTTTGCTAGCTCGCGCGATTGCCGGTGAAGCAGGTGTTCCCTTCTTCACGATCTCAGGCTCTGATTTTGTCGAAATGTTTGTCGGCGTCGGCGCGAGCCGTGTGCGCGACATGTTCGAACAGGCTAAGAAGAACGCGCCTTGCATTGTTTTCATCGACGAGATTGATGCGGTTGGTCGCCATCGTGGGCACGGCCTCGGCAATTCCAATGACGAGCGCGAGCAGACCTTGAACCAGCTGCTGGTCGAGATGGACGGCTTTGAAGCCAATGAAGGCATCATCATCATCGCAGCGACCAACCGCCCCGACGTGCTTGACCCGGCCCTGCTGCGTCCGGGCCGTTTTGACCGTCAGGTTGTCGTGCCGATCCCTGATATTGACGGGCGCGAGAAAATCCTTGGCGTTCACATGAAGAAAGTGCCGCTGGCGCCTGATGTGAATGCACGCACTATCGCTCGCGGCACGCCGGGCTTTTCCGGTGCGGATCTTGCTAACCTCGTCAACGAGGCCGCGTTGCTGGCTGCCCGGCGTAACAAGCGTCTCGTCGCGATGCAGGAATTCGAAGACGCGAAAGACAAGGTGATGATGGGCGCGGAACGCCGGTCCATGGTCATGACGGAAGACGAGAAGAAGATGACTGCCTACCACGAGGCTGGTCATGCAATCGTCTCTGTCCATGAAGACGCTTCTGACCCCATCCACAAGGCGACCATCATCCCACGCGGCCGCGCATTAGGCATGGTGATGCGTCTGCCGGAACGCGACAGCTATTCCTACCACCGCGACAAAATGCACGCGAACCTGTCTGTCAGCATGGGCGGACGCGTGGCGGAAGAGATCATCTTCGGCCATGACAAAGTGTCATCCGGCGCAAGCTCTGACATTCAGTATGCGACGGACCTGGCGCGCAATATGGTCACAAAATGGGGTATGAGCGACAAGCTAGGCCCGCTCCAATATGAAGAAAGCCAGGAAGGCTATCTCGGTATGGGGCAGACTGCCCGGACGATGGCCGGTGCGGAAACCAACAAGCTGATTGACGCGGAAATCAAAGGACTGGTCGAAGGCGCCCACAAGCGCGCTTCCGATCTCCTGAATAAGCATGAAGATCAGCTCCACCTCTTGGCTCAAGCGCTTCTTGAGTATGAGACACTGAGCGGTGACGAGATCGCAAAGCTTCTCGAAACGGGAGAGATTGACAGGCCCGACAAACCATCCGGCCCTGCCAATCCTCAGCCTGTATCCGGCTCTACCGTTCCCAAAGCGGGCAAGAAGTTTGGCGGAGAAGGCGGCGCGGCGCCACAAGGCGCATAACGCACCTTTCTAATGGAACTTGCATGGGGCGTCCGGAGCGATCCGGGCGCCTTTTGTCTGGCACACGATCAGGCCGCACCAAGCAGCAGCAGCAAGGCTGCGAAGATGAAACTGATGCCTGAAAGGATCATGAAGATCAGAATGGCAGTGCGCACAAGCGCGCCAAATCGCGAAAGCGAATAGGTGCCGCGAAGCTGCCGATAAATGTGAAACGGCGGTATGATTGCCAAAGCAAGAAATCCCAGTCCGCCACCAATCCCGGCCGCTGTGAGCAGAGAGAGCGCGATAAATAGCAGCGACATGAACGCGATGGAGTAGGTCACAAAAATCGCGTGATCATAGGTCTTGAAGCGGCGCTTCCAGAAGAACAGCAGCCAGACAAATGGCAGGGAAATGGGAATGAGCAGCCAGCTGAATTTATAGGCGTTGGTTTGCATCTTGTAGAGCATCAAGCCGGGGTTTTCGCGCCATTTCTTAACCAGCCCGTTGTCCAGAAAGGCCAATCCTGTGTCTTCAATATTCAGATATCCGTCCGAGGAATCGCCTTCTAGCGTCAGCGCAGCTGCTTCAGCTCCATCCAGCAAAATTTCCGCGCTGCGCACTTCTTCAAGCTCAATCTCCAGCTGGCTTCTGCGAGGATCACCCTCGGACAAACCGCTAAGCTGGGCCTCAAGATCAGCGCGCTTTTGCGCGGCTTCCTGGCGGGCGGTTTGGCCAGCCTGCTCTATATTGTCTACAGTCTCTTGCGATGGCTGGACGTTACTGGGCGTTGAAAAGCCCATTGCCTGAAACACCGCAAACATCAGGAAAACACTGAACAGGAACATGGCCATCGGGCTGACGAACTTCGCTCGTTCACCATCAATATAGCGCCGCGTAAGCTCGCCGGGTTTCCAAGCGAGCAAAGGTAATGTCCGCCAAATCTTGCCGTCCAGATGCAACACGCCGTGCATGATTTCATGACCGATCGCGCCTAGGCTCCGGTGCACATCGCCTTTTTGGCCGCACGAATGGCAGTGAGGGCCTGTCAGAACAGCGCCGCAATTGAGGCAGGTTTTCTCGCCCTTGGTCGCGTCTGTTCCTGCCGCGCCGTCAGTTTCAACCGCGCGGGCAAGCAATCCGCCTTCTGCCGCAGAGCCCAGCCCGTCAGTGATATCGCTCATGTCCACCCCTTTGCTGCCTGACAAGCATAACCAAGCCGGGCCTGCCGTTCAAAGGGAATGGACCGATTTTTAATCTATGATTTTTGCGCCAGCTTGCGCTCGATAGCTGTCCAAAGCTTCGAGAATGCCTGCGCTGCTGGGCTGCCGGCTGCAAATGCACCTACAGGCTGCTGCTTTACAGCGCTTTGCTCTATCGCGCTCGCGGCTGGAATGAACGGCCATTTTGGATTGGCTTCCCGGGCTTCACGATGGAGATTCCGGCGCATGTCGATCATAGAAAGAACCGGCAGGATCGGTGCGTGGCGCTTGCTACTTTGCTTGACTGCTTCCACGACTGTCTCGAACGCGCGTGTCGAAAGTGGTGAAGGCGGCAAAGGCACGATAATAAGGTCGCTGGCCCGAAACACCTGCTCGCTTACTTCATTGAGCACCGGCGGGCAGTCAAAGATGATGCGCTCATAGTCTTTGTCGAGCTGAGCGGAAATTTTGGCCAAGCGCTTGCGTTTGCCGATCCGGCCAAACTGCCGGTCAAGTGTGCGAATGCTTTCATCCGCGGGCAGCAATGACAGATTGGTTATGCCTGTCTTGCGGATCAGTTTTCCAGGTCCGCGATCCAAATCAATGACAGATTGCGCATCGCGTTTTTTCTTGGGATCGATGCCGAACATAAAGCCTGAACCATTGGCCGGATCCAAATCCCAAAGCAGTGTCCGCCGCCGCGAGATACTAGCCGAGCACCAGGCAAGATTGGCCGCCATAGTGGTTTTGCCAACTCCACCTTTGACGCTGTAAATCGCTATTCTTGCCATTTCTTCCCAACGGTCCCGAGTTCGACGGAACCCATATAAAGCTACTAACGGACGAGCCGTGTTGCAGTTTCATGACGGGCTGCAAATCTCGCATCTGTCCATATCGCACGCAGGGACAGCCTGGGATCACGATGGGAGAGCCAAAAAAGGCCGCTCCATCCAGAGCGGCCTTTTTAGTGCCTAGATAGCTTGAGCGAAGTGCTTACCCTTCGTAATCCGTGGCAATTGTTGTTGTGCGTGTTGGTGCGGAAGCTGTGATCCGCAGCGCTTCTGCAGATTGGCTCAAAGAACCAATTTCATCCGCGTCATCTTCATCGTCGGGCAGGATCTTTTGCAGGTTAGTGACGATCGATTCATTGAGCTCTTTCGGCTTGATCGTCTGTTCCGCAATCTCGCGCAGAGCCACAACCGGGTTCTTGTCCCGATCGCGATCAATTGTCAGCTCGCTGCCGCCTGAAATCTCGCGTGCACGCTGCGCCGCAAGCAAGACGAGATCGAAGCGATTAGGAACCTTGTCGACGCAATCTTCGACAGTAACGCGCGCCATAGGGGCACTCCATTTGAAATCGGTGTTTCGGAAAGAGCGAGCAGTTAGGCTGCAGCGGCCACAGAGTCAAGGAATTCGCGTCGTCATCATTGCCGGGATCAGCCTTCGCCCCAGTCCGAATAGTCCTTGGTGTTGGGCGAAGTGAACTTGGTGATCTCGCTTTGGAAGTGCAGTGGCACATTGCCGGTAGAGCCATGGCGCTGCTTAGCAACGATCAGCGAAGCGCGCCCGACCAGTTCCTCATGCTTTTCTTCCCATTGGCGATACTTCTCTTTCGCTTCTTCGGACGAACTTGCATCGGGGAAATCAGGTTTGACTGCCAAATGGTAATAATCGCCACGGTAAATGAACCACACCATGTCTGCGTCTTGTTCAATCGAGCCGGATTCGCGCAGGTCTGACAGCATAGGGCGTTTGTCATCGCGTTGTTCAACCGCGCGGCTCAATTGCGAGAGCGCAATCACTGGCACGCTCAATTCCTTCGCGAGCGTCTTCAGTCCCCGACTGATTTCGGAAATCTCATTCACGCGGTTGTCATTTGCTCGACCGGATCCCTGTAGCAACTGGAGATAGTCAACCACGATCAGGCCTATGTCATGCCGCCGCTTCAACCGGCGCGCGCGAGTACGCAGGGCCGCAA
>WTKI01000346.1 GCA_011524425.1 Altererythrobacter sp.
AAGGCCCGTACCGCTTTCCGTGGTGACGAAATCGCCTGCGAGGAAGGGGCGCGGTGTGGCGTAGAACCCGCCGAGATGGTGCATCGGGTGACGGGCTTTTGTCCCGGCAAGGTCGGAGCCTTTGAACCCCTTTACTTCTCGAAGGTGTACCCTCGGACGAGCTCCATCTTTGATATCGGTGAATTTGGTATCGAGCCGTGCTTGAACGCTCTTGAGCAACTCTCTCGCGACGACGACATGCTTTCCTTCCCAAGCGTCATAAGGATGGTTCTTCAGAACGTCGGATAAATCAGCATCGCCGACAGTTGATCCGCCAATCCAAACCTTGGCTAACACATACTCAACATCCGGCCCATAGGCCAAAGCCTGGTTGACCGGGATCGTCCACGGCGTGGTCGTCCAGATCACAGCATGCGCGCCGACGAGTTCGGGGATCGGGCTTTCGATGATCTCGAACGCCACATCGATCTGGGGTGAGTCGGTCAGGTCCTCATATTCGACCTCGGCCTCGGCTAGCGCGGTCTCTTCCACCGGTGACCACATCACCGGCTTTGATCCGCGATAGAGATTGCCAGCCTCGGCAAATTTTAGCAGCTCGGCAACAATCGTGCCTTCAGCGGCAAAATCCATGGTGAGATAGGGATTGTCCCAATCTCCCATAATGCCGAGCCGCTTCAGCTGCTCGCGCTGCGTATCGACCCAGTGCTGCGCATAGGCGCGGCACTCGGCGCGGAATTCCTTTGCCGGAACCTCGTTCTTATTGCGCTTCTTCTTGCGGTATTGCTCCTCGACCTTCCATTCGATCGGAAGCCCGTGGCAATCCCAGCCCGGCACATAAGGCGCATCCTTGCCGACAAGGTTCTGTGTGCGGCACACCATGTCTTTCAGGATATGGTTGAGCGCATGGCCGATATGCATGTCGCCATTCGCGTAAGGCGGACCATCATGCAGGATGAACTTCTCGCGACCTGCGCGCGCCTCGCGCAATTCCTTATACAGACCCTCGGATTCCCAACGCGCCTGAATGCCCGGCTCCTTTTGCGGCAAGCCGGCCTTCATGGGAAAATCGGTCTTCGGCAGGAAGACAGTGTCTTTATAGTCGGGCTTTTCTGACATAGGCGCTCGCCGTTAGGGCATTCCGCGCGCGCAATAAAGCCTCATTGTGAGCGTTAGCGCTCTAAGCGGCGGCGTTTCAGCGCCGCAGCTCCCGCAGCACGTTCTTCCTCAGTGCGATCATCGAAGCGCTGTATCAGCGATGGAATGACGTTTAAGCCATCATCGACCCAGACATAGCCGTTAAAACTTGCGGGAATTTCTGTGAGTTGTTCCGGCAGTGTAATGCCGGAGGACGGATGGTCGCCATGCGGGCCTACCACAATGATATTGCCGCCATATTCTTCCATTCGCGCGATCAGCCGATTGGGCCAGCCCCAGAACGCCCATTGATAATTGAGCGGTACAATCATGGTGTTGCCTTTACAGCTCTCCGGCAGAAAGCCCGTCCAACCGAATTTGACATAGTCTTCGCTGCACTGGCGCGCTTCTGACGGGCTCCAGGCCCACACATCCGGGTAGAGTTTGCGGATGCGTCTGACAGGATCGGCATGGCCGTAAAATGCATCACCCTTCGCCACTGGATCGCGGCCCAGCTGTTTGAGTTTGGCGGCAACCAGGTCTGCTTCTTCCGGGTCAGCGGACTTGAAGTTGACCATGAGTCTGCCCCTAAGGCTCATGGCGCGCACAGCCTCTTCAAATGTAGGCATTGCTCCGATGAATTGCCCGCGAAACGGGAAAGTCTGACCACCGTCAGAGGTATAGCCATAACCGACATCAAGAGCCTTGAGCTCCTTCATCGTCGTATTGCGGATTTCGCCGCTGCCATCTGTCCGGCAATCGAGCGTCCAATCGTGGAAGACCGCCAACTCACCGTCAGATGTGGGGGCGACATCGATTTCTACCATCCACGCACCCAGCTTTCGTGCGCGGGTTATGCTTTCAACAGTGTTCTCCAGATAGCCATGCCAAGGCTCTTCAATCCGGTCAGCTGTGCAAGTATCGCGCCCCACTCCGTCAGGGTTATAGAGCTGTGCCAAACCGCGATGCGCGATCAATTTAGGCGCTCCCTTTGGATCGGGCGCAAGCCAATTGGCATTGAGTATCGTCAGGCCGAAGAGCACGAGCGCTAGAACAAAGGCTGTGCGCTTGAACCAGATCCTCATGACAAAAATTTCCGCGCCTCTTCGCAATCTGCGTCCATCTGCTCGATCAATGCCTCAAGGCTTTCAAACTTCGCTTCCGGCCGCAGGAAGTGATGGAAGGCGACTTCGATTTCCTGCCCGTAGAGGTCGCCGGAAAAGTCAAAGAAATGTGGTTCCAGCAGCTCTTTGGGCGGATCAAATTGCGGGCGAACGCCGATATTGGCGGCACCTTTCAGCACTTCGCCGGTGCTAAGGATTTTGCCGGTGACAGCGTAAATCCCGTATTTCGGGCGCTGGTAATTTTCGAGGCTGAGATTGGCGGTGGGGTAGCCAATGTCGCGCCCGCGCTTGTCACCATGTTCGACTATGCCGCGGATCGCGAAGGGCCGCGTCAGCAACTTGGCCGCCAATTGCGGATCGCCATCTTTCAGCGCTTGGCGAATGCGGCTGGAGCTGACCGTCTCTGCCTCTTCTTCGACAACGTCCACTACGCGCGATTGGAGGCCGAGTTCGCCGCCCATATCGCGCAATATATCGACATTGCCTGCCGCGCCTTTGCCGAAAGTGAAATCGCCGCCGGTCACAACGCCATGCGCGCCGAACCGCTCGATGAGAATCTCGCTGATGAAATCTTGTGCCGGGGTTCCGGCCAGCGCGCCGTCAAAGTGGAACACCAGCATCGCTGAAGCGCCCGCATCGATATACAGCTCTTGCCGTTGTTCCAATGTGGTCAGACGGAAAGGCGGCACATCGGGTTTGAAAAAGCGCACCGGGTGGGGATCAAAGGTCGCGATGATGGAAGGGCGGCCTTCCTCATGCGCCCAGCGGATCGCTTCGCCAGCGACGGCTTGGTGGCCTTTGTGAAAGCCGTCAAAATTGCCGAGCGCTACAATGGCTCCGCGCAAGGGATCAGGCACAGCCTCGCGATGATCGAGCCAGCGCATCAGTCGTCATCCTCCCCGCCGGGGCGGACATAGGTCAGGAACGAGAATGCTGGCTTGTCGCCATGCGCTTCGTGGTCTTCACGCGCTGCCAATCGCCAAGCGCTGCCCGGTGCGCGCATGAAAGTGTCGCCAGCATACTCCGCATGAACCTGCGTCATCTCGATGCGGTCAGCATGGCTCCAAAACACGTCATAGATGGCTGCACCGCCGACGATCGCGATATCGGTATCGGGATCATCGCGCCGCGCAAGAGCGAGCGCTTCTTCCACACTCTGGGCTTGCTCTGCATCGCCATTTTCCTTGGCCTTGCCCCAGTTTTCGCGTCTCGTGAGCACGATATGGCGACGCCCCGGGAGCATGCCGGGCAAGCTCTCAAAGGTCTTGCGCCCCATGATCATAGGCAGGCCCATAGTGAGCGCTTTGAAGTGCTTAAGATCGGCGGGCAGGTGCCATGGGAGCGTCCCTTCCTGGCCGATCGTGCCATTGCTGGCACGCGCATAAATGAGGATGATTTCGCTCGCCATTAATGCCGCTTAGCCTGTTTGCCTCTTATGCGAGACCCGCGTGACATGGCCCATTTTGCGGCCCTCTTTGGCATCCGCCTTGCCATAAAGGTGTAAGTGCGGCTCGCCCTTTTCGCTGAGCATGGCGTGCGCTGTGAGCGCGTCAGGCCCTACGATATTGCGCATCTCTACCCATCCAAAGCGCGTGTCCGTACTGCCGAGCGGCAAGCCGCAAATTGCGCGAATGTGGTTTTCAAACTGGCTGGTGGCTGCGCCTTCAATGGTCCAATGGCCGGAATTGTGGACGCGCGGTGCCATTTCGTTGAAAACCGGACCATCCTTAGTCGCGAAAAACTCCAGCGTCAGCACGCCGACATAGCCCAGCGCTTCTGCCACTTTGCCGGCGATTGCGCGTGCTTCTTCTACCATCGCATCGATCGTGTCACCGGCCGGGACAGTTGAGCTGGTCAGCATGCCATCATCATGGACATTGGCAGGCGAGGCCCAGAAGCGTGTTTCGCCATCCTGACCGCGGACCAGAATGACAGAGAACTCAGCATCAAAGTCGACAAAACCTTCATAGACGCAGGCTTGACCGGGAAAGCGGATCGCTTGAGCATCCTGTGCTGAACGCACGCGCCATTGGCCTTTACCGTCATAACCGTCGCGCGCGGTCTTCAGGATACCAGGCGCGCCGATGCGTTCGATTGCGTCTTTGAAATCGCTTTCCGTCTCTGCGCTTGCAAATGGCGCAGGCCGCGCGCCATGCTCAGATGCAAATTGCTTTTCGCGTAGGCGGTCCTGAGCGGTTTCCAGCGCGCGCGGGTGAGGGTGCAAGCGATCTTGTGGGAGCGCCTCTACAGTTTGCACCGGAACGTTCTCGAACTCCCAAGTGATTATATCGCATTTTTGCGCAAATGCTGCGAGCGCTTCGGCATCGCCCCAGGCCTTGTGAAAGAAATCGCTGCAAACATCTGCAGCAACATTGTCGCCAGGCGGTGCATAGCCGATCACACGGTAGCCCAGCTGCAGGGCTGCAACTGCCATCATCCGGCCAAGCTGACCGCCACCCAGAATGCCGATGGTCGAGCCGGGCGGGAGAGACGCGTTGCCTTCGCTCATCAGTCCGAAGGGTGCTCTGCCACGGCATCACTGCGGGCTTGCCGCCAGGCTTTTAGGCGGCTTGCTAGCGCTGCGTCTTTCAGAGCTAGGATCGCAGCTGCCATTAGGCCCGCATTGGTTGCGCCTGCCTCTCCGATGGCCAGCGTTCCAACAGGTACGCCAGCAGGCATTTGCACAATGGAGAGCAGGCTGTCTTGGCCAGAAAGCGCTTTGGATTGCACTGGCACGCCCAGCACTGGCAAATGCGTCATGGCGGCGATCATGCCAGGTAGATGCGCCGCACCGCCAGCACCTGCAATGATAACATCGAAACCTTCGCCATCTGCGCCTTTTGCAAAAGCGGTCATTCGGTCAGGGGTACGATGAGCAGAGACGATCCGCGCTTCGTGTTCGACTTCCAGTTCAGCAAGAACTTCTGTTGCGCGGCGCATGGTTGGCCAGTCTGACTGGCTGCCCATTACAATGGCGACTTTGCCTCCCATGTGTACCCTTTCGTACCCTTTATGTGCCTTTAGGTCGCTTTAGGCGTCCTTTAGGTAATAGCGCTCTGACGGCACCATTTCTGCATCAAAATCATAGACTATCGGTTGTCCGGTAGGGATTTCCAGCCCGGTAATATCGTCGTCCGAGATCTGCGACAAATGTTTGACCAAAGCGCGCAAGCTGTTGCCATGCGCGGAAATTATCACGGTCGCACCGCTTGCCAGGACGGGCAGAATATCGCTTTCCCAATAGGGCAATACTCGCTCAATCGTCAGCTTGAGGCTTTCTGTGTAAGGCACGTCAATGCCATCATAGCGCGGATCTGCCCCGGGATCGAATTCGCTGCCTGGCTCCATCGGCGGCGGCGGCGTATCAAAACTGCGGCGCCAGATATGCACTTGCTCATCACCGTGCTTGTCGCGCGTTTCCTGCTTGTTGAGGCCGGTTAGCCCGCCATAATGACGCTCGTTCAAGCGCCAGTCTTTTGTAACCGGTAGCCACAATCGCCCAGCTTCTTCCAAGGCCAGATTGAGCGTCTTGATCGCGCGAGTTTGTAGAGAAGTGAAGCAAACCGTTGGCAATACGCCCTTTTCTTTCATCAGAGCGCCGGCAGCCTTGGCTTCGGCCACGCCTCTTTTTGTGAGATCGACATCCCACCAGCCGGTAAAACGATTTTCAAGATTCCATTGGCTCTGGCCATGGCGGACGAGGATCAGTTTAGGCATTTTTACTCCGGCTATGCGGCCCAATAAGAGCGCAAGGCGTTAGCCGTGCTCATCGCCTTTGGGAAGCCCGCTTTGTTTGTCCGGCTCGCCCATTTCGCGCGCTTGCGATTTGCGGCGTCGCAAATTTTCACGCAGTTTGGCTGCTAAACGCTCTTCACGGGACAATTTCTTGTCATTGTCTTCACTCATGCGCAACGCCTTGCCGATATTAGCGCAGTTTCTCAAGCCACAGACAACACTCGGCTTGACAAGAGTGCCGCGCGCGCAGATAGGCGCGCCACTCTGACAGAGCGCTGCTGTAGCTCAGTGGTAGAGCGCACCCTTGGTAAGGGTGAGGTCGAGAGTTCAATTCTCTCCAGCAGCACCATCCGCCCGCACTCATCCCCACCGGCTGGAAAAGATCAGGCCAAAAGCCGAGCAACTTCCTTGTGTGCGCTCGCGATCGAGGCTTCTCCATCGGCTCTGTTGATCGCGTCTGCAGCGACAATTGTGACATCATCGATCCCGATAAAGCCGAGGAAGAATTTCAGCCAGGGAGTCATAAAATCAGCGTCACTGCCCACAGGAGTGCCGCCCGAAGCCACTGCAATATAGGCCTTTTTCCCTTTGAGCAGCCCGACCGGCCCTTCAGAGGTGTATTTGAAGGTTGTTCCCGCGCGTGCCACGAGATCTGCCCATGCCTTGACTGAGGCTGGCACGCCGAAATTGTAGATCGGCACACCCAGTATGATAGTGTCAGCGGCTTCCAGCTCAGCGATGAGCGCATCTGCGATTGCGGCCAGTTCGCTTTGCTCGCTTGTCCGTTCACCGGGCGGCGTAAGGTTAGCGGCAAACCGCTCTGCCGAGATGTAAGGCAGATCATCTGCGCTGAGGTCTCGCATTGTAATGGTAAGACCGCTGCGTTCCGCGATGCCTTCAGCCAGCTTGGTGCTAAGGCTGCGCGAAACGGATTCATCGCCTCTGATGCTGGCGGTAAGGTGGAGGATGTTTCTCATGGTAAGTTTCCTTTGAGTTGAAATGCGTAGGGGGCTGACAGAAATGAATGTCTCATCAGCCGCCGCGCGCAGAATGTTTAGGCCGCGTCGACAAGGACCAGTTCACTGTCTTCGAGCGCGGTAATTGTGACGCTCTCCAGCTGCGTGATAGCAACGCCGTCACGGGCTTTAGCTTCCACTTCTCCGACAGCGATTCTGCCACTTGCAGGGACCAGGTAGAGGTGCCGCGAGGGATCGCGCGGTGCGTAGGTTAAGCTCTCACCCGCTGCTACTGATGCGCCCAAAACTCTCGCATCGCTGCGGATGGGTAATGCATCATTACCCGCCATGACGTCGTCTTCGCGAGCGCCACTTGCGAGTGTCACGAATTTTCCCGCTCGGTCAGTCTTCGGAAAGGGCCGGGCGCCCCATTGTGGCGCGCCGCCGCGCTCGTCGGGCACGATCCAGATCTGGAAGATCTGAGTGTCCTCGACCTCGTAATTGTATTCCGAGTGCTGGATGCCATCGCCCGCGCTCATGACTTGGACATCGCCAGCTTCTGTGCGCCCGGCATTGCCCATATTGTCGCGATGCGTGATGGCCCCTTGGCGAACATAGGTAATGATCTCCATGTCGCTGTGAGGGTGAGTGGGAAAGCCCGTTTGCGGGGCAATCGTATCGTCATTCCACACGCGCAAGCTACCCCAATTGACACGCGCTGGATCATGGTAATCAGCAAATGAGAAATGGTGATGGGCATCAAGCCAGCCGTGATTGGCTGAGCCAAGGCTTTCAAAAGGGCGAAGTTCGATCATGGCGTTGTCTCCTGAACGGCAATTGCTTGTGTTGGAGACTAGATAGAGATTGCAATTCAAGCTGATAATTGAGATAAAATTGCTCAAGATGTTTGGAAAATTAGAACATTGAAGATCGGGGAGCCAACTCTAGACCAGCTGCGAATCTTTCTCGCAGTCGAGGAAGAGGGTAGCTTCGGCGGCGCCGCCAGGCGGATGGGGCGGGCAATTTCCGCAATCAGCTATGGCATTGCTCAGATGGAAGCGCAGCTGGGTGTCACGCTGTTTGAACGCGAAGGGTCACGCAAACCTGTCCTTACAAAAGAAGGCAAAGGCGTTCTCGCTGACGCGAAATCTATCGCCGCTGCCTCGGACGCATTGCTTGCAAAAACGCGCAGTCTGCATAGCGGGCTTGAAAGCGAGATCACGCTTGCCCTTGATG
>WTKI01000222.1 GCA_011524425.1 Altererythrobacter sp.
CATGACAGGGTTTAGCCCTTGCAAGCCTTCCAGAGTAGTCGAAGGGCGGTTGCCTTCGTCCTTAGTAATTGTCGCTTCGACCTGGCTGATCTCGCCGCTTTCCTTGTCCTTGACCATCATGGTTGTAGTGACAGGAACGATCTCGTCGTCAAACTTGCCGGCCTCTTGCGCCGCAGCGGTGCGTTGCTGGGATTGCAGTGCGTATTCGTCCTGCGCATCCCGGCTGATGTCGTAACGCGCAGCCACGGTCTCGGCGGTGCCAAGCATCGGCATGTACACATCTTTGTGCATGGCGATCAGCGACGGGTCAGGCGCAACCCGCATTTCAGGCGTTTGGACAAGCGAAATAGAGTCCTGTCCGCCGCCAACGACCACGTCCATATTGTCAACCACGATCTGCTTGGCAGCGGTCGCAATCGCCATCAGGCCGGATGAACACTGACGGTCGATCGTTTGTGCCGCTACAGAGACAGGCGCACCGGCGCGCAGCGCGACTTGACGGCCGATATTGCCGGCTTGCGTACCCTGCGTAAGGACCGCGCCCCACACAACATCATCAATTTCGGCCGGATCGATACCGGCCCGCTCGACAGCAGGCGCAAATGAAAGAGCGCCCAGCGTTGCGCCAGGCGTAGCGTTGAAGCCGCCTTTGTAGGCGCGGCCAATGGGCGTGCGGGCGGTAGAGACGATCACTGCGTCACGAGACATATGTAAATTCCTAAGTTTCTAACATCCCGGCTGAAACCGGGGCCTGTTTGGGATCAGCGCTCTTTTGTCAGAGCGGCCTCGGGCAGATTCGTAAAAACCGGCAAGAGGCGTCGGGTTCAATGCGATCAAAGAAAGTAAAGTGTCATCCATTCACAGATCAGCGCCGGCTTTTCCTCGCCTTCAATCTCGATGGTGATTTCGCAAGTCTGCTGCCATTGGCCAGGACGCTTCTCGATCATTTCAAGGAGCTTCCAATGACCGCGAATACGCTTTCCTGATCGCACAGGGGCAATGAAGCGAGTTTTGTTGCCGCCGTAATTCACAGCCATTTTGATGTCATCGACGCGCGGCACTGTACTTTTCACTGCCATCGCGGAAATCATCGAAAGCGTCAGAAAGCCATGAGCAATAGTGCCTCCGAAGGGAGTCATCTTGGCCGCTTCTTCATTGATGTGGATGAACTGATGATCCTCAGTTGCTTCTGCAAACTGGTTGATTTTTTCCTGAGTCATCTCGAACCATTCGCTGGTACCGATCACTTCACCAGTTTTTGCCGCGATATCTTGGGGGGTCATCAATTTCTCCTCTGCAAACTATAAGCAGCCTTGTCGCTGCATTTGCGCCACTTCATGGCGCATCGCCAAGCGCAAAGCAATGCGTTCAGCCCCGCCGCTACGGCATCCTCGCGTTTACGTAAGCGGAAAGGTCACTGCGCAAGCGAAACCCGCCCGAATCTTTATTCGGCAAGCGACGATTCGCGTTGAGAAAGTTAGCGCAGCGCACCGGCTCGGCTATCTCACGTGCATAGCTATGCCTTAGGCATGTGTAACATTGCTACGCAGTGACCCATTGCAAAATTGCGTTTGTGTCGCCATGAGGTCTCGCAGCGATGCAATTTGCGCGCTTGAATGCGCTCGCGAAGCTCGCTCACACCTGCCGGCCAAGCCCCTAAACGGCTGTCGCACATGCCGGCACCTGACAGAATGGATTTGATTTATGGGATACCCAGCGCCCACCGGCTTGTATGACCCTCGTAACGAACATGACGCCTGCGGCGTTGGTTTTGTCGCGCATATCAAAGGCGAGAAAACCCACGCGATTGTAAGCCAAGCTCTTCAAATTCTTGAGAATATTGATCACCGTGGTGCAGTTGGCGCAGACCCGTTGCTTGGTGACGGCGCTGGCATCCTTCTTCAGATTCCCGATCCGTTGATCCGTGCCTGGGCTGAAGAGAAGGGCCATGATCTGCCGCAGCCTGGCGATTACGGTGTGGCCATGTGCTTCATGCCGCAGGATGAAGCCGCACGTGCTTTTGTGACTGAACAGCTGGAAAAGTTCGTTGCAAAAGAAGGGCAGCGATTCGTTGGCTGGCGCGATGTACCGGTGACTTTGGACGGTTTGGGCAAGGCTGTCATCGAATCCATGCCGGTGATGCAGCAGGCGATTGTCGCCCGCGGCGAGAATTGTGCAGACCAAGATGCATTCGAGCGCAAGCTGATTGTCATTCGCAAGCAAACTCTGAACCCGCTTAAGAAGCTGGCAGAAAAGCATGAGCTGCCAGGGCTTACCAGCACCTATATGCCAAGCTTCTCCAGCCGGACCGTTGTCTATAAAGGGCTTTTGCTCGCCAATCAGGTTGGTTCTTTCTACGATGATCTGCGCGATGAACGCTGTGTTTCAGCACTTGGTCTTGTGCACCAGCGCTTCTCCACCAACACTTTTCCAAGCTGGCGCCTCGCGCACCCGTATCGCCTGATAGCTCACAACGGCGAGATCAATACGGTTCGCGGCAATGTGAACTGGATGAACGCGCGCCGCCGCACGATGGAATCAGACCTGCTTGGTCCGGACCTCGACAAGATGTGGCCTCTGATCCCGCATGGCCAGTCTGACACAGCTTGTCTCGACAATGCGCTCGAACTGCTTCTTACAGGCGGCTATAGCCTTGCGCATGCAATGATGATGCTGATCCCTGAAGCCTGGTCCAAGAACGAACAGATGGATCCGGCCCGTCGGGCATTTTACGAATATCACGCAGCTTTGATGGAACCATGGGACGGCCCTGCGGCAGTTGCGTTTACCGATGGCCGCCAGATTGGTGCCACCTTGGATCGCAACGGTCTGCGCCCGGCGCGCTTCTGCGTTACCAAGGATGATATCGTGTGTCTGGCATCGGAGAGCGGCGTGCTCCCATTTGCAGAAGAAGATATCGTGCGCAAATGGCGTTTGCAGCCTGGCAAAATGCTGCTGATCGACTTCGATCAAGGGCGCATCATCGAAGATGAAGAACTCAAAAAGGATCTCGCCGAAGCCCAGCCATACGCAAAGTGGCTGGAGCAAGCGCAGTTCAATCTCGACGATATCGAAGAAATTGACCCTGACTTTGCAGAGCTTCCGCAAGACGAAAACCAGGAAACGCCCACTTTGCTGCAAGCCCAGCAAGCGTTCGGATATTCGCAAGAGGATATCTCGCGCTTCCTTGAGCCGATGGCCGTCAAAGGCGATGATCCAATCGGATCGATGGGCACAGATACGCCTATCGCTGTGCTCTCGAACCGTTCACGCCTGCTCTACGACTATTTCAAGCAGAACTTCGCTCAGGTGACGAACCCGCCAATCGATCCCATCCGTGAAGAGCTAGTGATGAGCTTGCTTTCCATGATTGGTCCGCGGCCCAACCTGCTTGGCCGCGATGCGGGAACGCACAAGCGTCTGGAAGTGATTCAGCCGATCCTTACCAATGACGATCTGGCAAAGATCAGGTCAGTGCAAACCGCGTTGGACGGAGCCTTCCACACAGAAACTCTGGACATTACCTGGGATGCGGAGAGCGGCGTTGAAGGCATTGAGCTTGCCCTGAAGGAATTGTGCTGGGCTGCAACAGAAGCAGTGCTGGGTGATGCAAACATCCTGATCCTGTCAGACCGCGCTCAAGGGCCGGACCGAATTGCGATCCCTGCCTTGCTGGCAACTGCTGCCGTGCACCATCACTTGGTTCGCCAGGGTTTGCGCATGCAAACCGGTCTGGTTGTAGAGACCGGAGAAGCGCGCGAAGTGCATCACTATTGCGTGTTGGCAGGTTACGGCGCGGAAGCGATCAATCCCTATGTCGCTTTCGAGACGCTGGAAGATGTTCGCGTCAAAAAGCACGCTGAACTGACAACGCAGGAAGTCCAGCAAAACTACATCAAAGCGGTCGGCAAAGGCATTCGCAAGGTCATGTCCAAAATGGGCATTTCAACGTATCAGTCCTATTGCGGCGCACAGATCTTTGATGCGGTTGGCCTTAAAACCGACTTCATCGATAAATATTTCACTGGCACCGCTACAACGATTGAAGGCATCGGGCTTCAGCAAGTCGCAGAAGAAGCAGTGCGCCGTCATGCACAGGCCTATGGCGACAATCCAATTTACAAGAACATGCTCGATGTCGGCGGTATCTATCAATACCGCTTGCGCGGAGAAGACCACGCGTGGACGCCGGAAAATGTTGCTCAGCTTCAACATGCTGTGCGTGGCGACAAGCCAAAGGACTATGAAGCTTTCGCCAAAAGTGTGAACGAGCAATCCGAGCGGCTTTTGACGATCCGCGGATTGATGGAATTCAAACCGGCTGACGAACCTGTTCCGTTGGACGAAGTCGAGCCTGCCTCAGAAATCGTCAAGCGCTTCAGCACCGGCGCGATGAGCTTCGGTTCTATCAGCCACGAAGCGCACTCGACACTCGCGATTGCAATGAACCGCATTGGCGGCCGTTCCAACACCGGCGAAGGCGGCGAAGAACCATTCCGCTTCAAGCCCATGGAAAATGGCGATTCCATGCGCAGCCGGATCAAGCAGGTCGCATCTGGCCGGTTTGGTGTGACAACGGAATATCTTGCGAATTCCGACGATATCCAGATCAAGATGGCGCAAGGCGCGAAGCCGGGTGAAGGCGGACAGCTGCCGGGTCACAAGGTCGACAAGCGGATTGGCGCTGTCCGGCACTCAACGCCGGGCGTGGGCCTGATTTCACCGCCGCCGCACCATGACATTTACTCGATCGAGGATTTGGCGCAGCTGATCCATGATTTGAAGAACGTGCAGCCGGAAAGCCGTATTTCCGTCAAGCTCGTCTCTGAAGTAGGTGTAGGTACTGTTGCTGCGGGTGTGTCCAAGGCACGCGCAGATCATGTGACCATTTCAGGCTATGAAGGCGGCACGGGCGCATCGCCATTAACCAGCCTCACCCATGCCGGATCCCCTTGGGAGATCGGGCTTGCTGAAACGCAGCAGACATTGCTCCTGAACGATCTACGCAGCCGTATCGCTGTGCAGGTTGACGGAGGCCTTCGCACAGGCCGCGACGTTGCAGTTGGCGCGCTTCTGGGCGCAGACGAGTTTGGCTTTGCTACAGCGCCGCTGATCGCAGCAGGGTGCATCATGATGCGCAAGTGTCACTTGAACACCTGCCCTGTGGGCGTTGCGACACAGGATCCTGTCCTACGCGCGCGTTTCACTGGCACTCCGGAACATGTGATCAACTACTTCTTCTTCGTCGCGGAAGAGCTGCGCCAGATCATGGCGGAAATGGGCTTCCGCACCATGGACGAGATGATCGGACGGACCGACCGGATCGACATGCGCCGGGTACACCGGCACTGGAAAGCGGATGGCGTGGATCTGTCCAAGCTGCTACACACTGTAGAAATCGCGGAAGAGGCTGAGCGTTTCCATACAGAAGGCCAGGATCATGGCTTGGCCGGTGCGCTCGACAATGAACTGATCGTTGCTTGCAAAGACGCGATTGCACAAGGCAAGCCGGTCCAGCTCGACCGCGAGATCCGCAACGTCAATCGCACCGTCGGCACTATGCTTTCAGGGCGGATCGCAGAGGCGCACGGTCATGCAGGTCTCGCCCCTGATACAATCCGGATCAACTTTAACGGTGTAGCTGGCCAAAGCTTTGGCGCATGGCTCGCTCATGGCGTCACGCTGGATCTTGCTGGGGATGCTAATGACTATGTCGGCAAAGGCCTCTCTGGCGGCCGGATCATTGTCCGCCAGCCAGAAGCAGTCGACCGCGACCCGTTGAACAACATCATTGTTGGTAACACTGTGCTGTACGGAGCGATTGCAGGCGAAGCCTATTTCTGCGGTGTTGCAGGGGAACGCTTTGCAGTTCGTAATTCCGGCGCGATTGCCGTTGTTGAAGGCACCGGCGATCATGGCTGCGAATATATGACAGGCGGCGTGGTCGTAGTGCTCGGCGAAACCGGTCGTAACTTCGCTGCCGGCATGAGCGGCGGTATCGCTTACGTCTATGACCCGGATGGCAAATTCAACCAGCTGGTCAATCACGAGCAAGTTGATCTGGTAGAGATATCAGCTGCAGGCGATACAGACGAAGGGACAGGTCGCCCCACTCAGCGCCCCTCGTCAGTCAATGATTTCGGCATGGGCGATATGCTACGTCATGATGCAGAACGGCTGAAAATCCTGGTCGAGCGGCACAAGCTGCACACTGGCTCTGCCCGCGCGAGCGAACTGCTCGACAATTGGGACGCGAACCTCAGCAAATTCATCAAGGTCATGCCGCGCGACTACAAACGCGCACTGCAGCAGCTTGAGGCAGAACGCCTCGAAGCTGAAGCTGTGGCAGCGGAATAAGGGACAAGAGAGCGAATAATCATGGGCAAGGAAACAGGCTTTCTCGAACTCGATCGCAGAGATCGCGACTATCTCGATCCGCAAGAGCGGCTGGGCAATTACCGCGAATTTGTGGTTCAACCCGATGACGACACACTGAAAAACCAGGCGAGCCGCTGCATGAATTGCGGCATCCCTTACTGTCATAACGGCTGTCCGGTGAACAACATCATCCCGGACTGGAACCACTTGGTCTATGAAAACGACTGGCGCAATGCGCTCGACGTTCTGCACTCAACGAACAACTTTCCCGAGTTCACGGGCCGGATCTGCCCTGCGCCATGCGAAGCGAGTTGCACGCTCAACATCATTGACCAGCCGGTTACTATCAAGTCGATCGAATGCGCAATTGTCGATCGCGGCTGGAAAGAGGGCTGGATCGAGCCGCAAGTCCCTGCAAAGCGAACAGGCAAGTCAGTCGCAGTTGTCGGTTCCGGCCCTGCGGGTATGGCGTGCGCGCAACAGCTCGCACGCGCCGGCCATGCGGTAACTTTGTTCGAAAAGAATGACCGTATAGGCGGACTGCTTCGCTATGGCATTCCCGATTTCAAGATGGAAAAGCATCTGATCAATCGACGGGCGCAACAGATGGAAGCGGAAGGCGTCACGTTCATGACGTCCAAGGAAGTCGGCGTCGACATTTCGATGAAGTCGCTTGACGAGAACTTCGACGCGATTGTGCTGGCTGGCGGTGCTGAAGATGCGCGCCAGCTGACTATTCCCGGTGCTGAAATGCCTGGCGTGCGTCTCGCCATGGAATTCCTCACTCAGCAGAACAAGCGCAATGCGGGCGATGATGAACTGCGCGCAGCACCGCGCGGCTCGCTGACAGCGACAGGCAAGAAAGTGGTTGTCATCGGCGGCGGTGATACCGGCAGCGACTGCGTTGGCACGTCAAACCGCCAAGGCGCAGAAAGCGTTGTGCAGCTGGAGATCATGCCAAAGCCCCCTGAGAAAGAGGACAAGGCACTGACCTGGCCTGATTGGCCGCTCAAACTGCGGACCTCTTCCAGCCATGAAGAAGGCGTAGAGCGTGACTGGGCCGTTCTGACCAAACGCGTTGTTGGCGATGGCGACACAGTGACGGGTCTGGAATGCGTTCGCGTTGAATGGAAAGACGGCCGGATGCAGGAAGTGGAAGGCAGCGAATTCACCATCGAAGCTGACTTGATCTTGCTCGCGATGGGCTTTGTCGGGCCTAAGAAAGCCGGAATGCTTGCGCAGGCGGAAGTTGAACTGACGGAGCGCGGAAATGTGGCTGCCGACACGGACAGCTATGCCACTAGCGTGGACAAGATCTTCGCTTGCGGTGATATGCGCCGCGGCCAGTCACTGGTTGTCTGGGCGATCCGCGAAGGTCGCCAATGCGCGCGTAGCGTCGATGAAGCTTTGATGGGTGTGAGTGAATTGCCGCGTTAAGCGGCAAGGGTAACAAGCAGCTTAGAAAAGGCTCACGCTGCGCAACATTGTCGCGAAACGGCCACGGGCACGTTGGGGTGCTGCTTCTGCTGGAACAGCAGTGTCATTTGCGACCTTCTGGTCAAGCTTGACACGCAAAGCGTCTGACATTTCCTGATCGTCAAGCGACACGGCCTTCGCAAAGGCGCGCAAGAAGCCGAAAGTATGCACGCGACTGGGCAAGCGATCAAACGCTTCGCTCTCCAGCGCTTTGAGATAGTGACAGGAAACCTTCGTTCGCGCAGCAACATCTGCAACGCTCATGCCGGCGTCACGCCGCGCTGTCGCAAGGCGTTCCCCTATAC
>WTKI01000216.1 GCA_011524425.1 Altererythrobacter sp.
AAGGCTGGAAATTTCCAGACAATGATTGATGCAAAGCTGCAAACAGTCTTTTTGCCAGCTTGCAGCCTTGCGCTGAGGCGGCTAACCGTTCCCGCGAAATGAACAGTGTATTTGAAACCGGAATCGACGGAGCGGACAAAACGCTCTTTCCTGCTCCTGACACAGAGATCGACGTGCGTGACACGTTCGGTATCGATGTTGACTGGCAAGTGCCGGCCTTCAGCCTGAAGGACGACCGCGTGCCGGATCTGGACGAGAACTATGTGTTCGACCCAGACACGACAATGGCGATCCTTGCCGGGTTTGCGCACAATCGGCGCGTGATGGTGCAGGGCTATCACGGCACGGGAAAGTCCACGCATATCGAGCAAGTCGCCGCGCGCCTCAAATGGCCTTCTGTGCGAGTGAACCTTGATGCGCATATCAGCCGGATCGATCTGGTTGGACGTGATGCGATCGTCTTGAAAGACGGATTGCAGGTTACCGAGTTCAAGGAAGGCATCTTGCCTTGGGCGTTACAGCACCCTGTTGCGCTTACCTTCGACGAGTACGATGCGGGCCGCCCCGATGTGATGTTCGTGATCCAGCGCGTTTTGGAAGCGCAAGGGGCGTTGACGCTGCTGGACCAGAACAAAGTGATCGTGCCGGACAAGCATTTCCGCTTGTTCGCAACATCGAACACTGTCGGCCTCGGCGATACGAGCGGGCTCTATCATGGCACGCAAGCGATCAACCAAGCGCAGATGGACCGCTGGAATATCGTTGTCGCGCTGAATTACCTGGAAGCAGAGGTTGAGCAGAAGATCGTCAAGTCGAAGAGCCCAGAGACCGATGACAAAGTGATCGCGGACATGGTGAAAGTTGCTGACTTGACCCGTCAAGGCTTCATGAATGGCGATATCTCAACCGTGATGAGCCCGCGGACTGTTATGACCTGGGCGCAAAACGCGGAGATTTTCAATTCTGTCGGTTTTGGTTTCCGTTTGTCATTCTTGA
The DNA here is from genome assembly GCA_011524425.1 of Altererythrobacter sp. Classification (GTDB taxonomy): domain Bacteria; phylum Pseudomonadota; class Alphaproteobacteria; order Sphingomonadales; family Sphingomonadaceae; genus Erythrobacter. Next base: position 997 of record WTKI01000216.1, read on the forward strand.
ACAAATGCGATGAAGCAGAGCGGCTGTTGGTCAGCGAGTACTACCAGCGCGTCTTTGGCGAGGAATTGCCGAGCGGAGCCGCCAAAACGGCCTGATTGCCTTTGCTGTATTGTTGATGTAATACAGTTGCTATGTTCGCATGGCTTCGCAAATCTCGCCGTCAAAGCGCTTCGGATTACTTGCATCACGACCGGGCAGCGCCGGGCTATTATGCGACACAAGATCCGTGGGGAAGCCAACTCGAACAGTTTGATCGCGATTTCGATATCGACTTGGAAGACGCGGGCGAAGGAGGGTTCGATGCTGCTCCTCCTAAAGCCAAGGGCAAGGGGCGAAAGCGCCGCTGGTTTGTGCGCATTGTCGCAGCGCTGCTTTTCCTCTTCATCATCGCCGTAGGGTGGCTTGCGTTTACCGCGCCGCTGTCCAAATCGCTTGAACCCATTGCCGCTCCGCAAATCACTTTACTCGCAAGCGACGGGACACCCATTGCGCGCAGCGGTGCGAATGTAGAAGCGCCGGTCGAGATCGAAAAGTTGCCGGATCACGTCGTTGGCGCGTTCCTGTCTATCGAAGATCGCCGGTTCTATTCGCATTGGGGCGTTGATCCGCGCGGTTTGGCGCGCGCGGCTCTATCCAATGCAACCGGCGGTCCGACGCAGGGCGGCAGCACGATCACGCAGCAATTGGCGAAGTTTACGTTTTTAACGCCAGAACGCAGCATGACCCGTAAAGCGCGCGAGATGCTGATCGCGTTTTGGCTGGAAGCCTGGCTGACGAAGGATGAGATTCTCGAGCGCTATCTCTCCAACGCCTATTTTGGCGCAAACCAATACGGTCTGCGGGCCGCCAGCTTGCATTATTTCTATCGCCAGCCCGAAAATCTGAAGCCGGAACAGGCAGCGATGTTGGCCGGGCTTCTGAAAGCACCGTCGCGGCTTGATCCTTCGCGCAACTACGGAGGCGCTGAGGATCGGATGCGTCTGGTGGTCAATGCTATGTCAGAGGAAGGTTATCTTTCAGCTGACCAGGCTGCGGTCTTGCCATCACCCGAACTTGATATTCGGACCCGCAATACGCTGCCGACGGGAACCTATTTTGCTGACTGGGTGCTGCCGATTGTGCGCAAAGATGCAGAGCGCAGCTATGCCAAGCAGACGCTTACAACGACGCTCGATGCACGCATGCAACGCGTGGCATCGCAAGTGGTAGCGGAGGCTGGCTTGGGCGATGCACAAGTAGGGCTTGTTGCTATGCGGCCGTCCGGCGAAGTTGTCGCGATGATTGGAGGCAAGGATTACGCGACCTCTCCATTTAATCGAGCCACACAGGCCAAACGACAACCGGGTTCGACCTTCAAATTGTTCACTTACCTCACTGCGATCGAGGCCGGCATGGAACCGGGGGATCGCATCGCGAATACCCCCATTCAAACAGGCTCTTACCGTCCCAAAAACGCCGGTGAGCGATATTCAGAAAGTATTTCGCTGGAAGAAGCGTTTGCTCAATCCAGCAACGTTGCGACTGTGCGCTTGTTCAACCAGCTCGGCAGCGAGGCCGTGATAGAGACTGCGCGCGAACTGGGCGTCACCGCAGAATTGCCGGTCGGCGATCCCAGCCTGGCTTTAGGTACGTCTTCGATGAGCTTGCTTGAGCTTACCTCTGCCTATGCTGGCGTGGCGGCAAACCGGTTTCCGGTCAAACCGGTGGCATTTCCTCCTGAAGAAAAGGGCTGGACGGATTGGTTCTTCAGCGAAGAAGACAGCCTCTCGGGACGTGAGCATGACGCAATGGAGCGATTGCTGCGCGCATCGGTCAATCGCGGGACCGGCAAAGCCGCTGCTTTGACAATGCCCAATTACGGCAAGACCGGAACTACGCAGAATTATCGCGATGCGCTCTTCGTTGGGTATGCCGGTGGATTGGTCGTAGGGGTGTGGGTCGGTAATGATGACAATTCTTCGCTCAATGGGGTGACAGGGGGCGGTCTGCCGGCACGTATATGGCGGGACTTTATGGTCGGTGCGCTAGAAGCGCAGGCAGCGCCAGCTAGCGACGCTCCCGATCCAACTGGGCCAATCCAGCCCTTGGATTTGCCTGACAATGTCACGATCCCGATCGATGGCAGAGATCTGGAAGTGAATCTGCGCGAAGGTGCTGTAATCATTTCCGGAGAGGCTGAGGGCATTCCGCTGGAACTGATCATCAGTGAAGACGGTATCAGCTTGGACGAGGATCGCTTGCAAGAAGCGCTTGAGCGGTTAGGCGTTGAGGCAGAGTAGGATCAGCCTTCCTTCTCGACCATAAGGATATTCATCACTGCGGTTGCAATCGGACGTTCGCGATCATCTTGCCATGCTTCGACAGTCACATTGGCATTGCGCCGGCCAAGCCGCGTAATATGGCCGACGGCATAGCTGCGCTTGGATTTGCCGGCACTCAGAAATTGGACGGTGATGTTGATCGGCTTGAGTTGCGGGTTGCGCCCATCCTTCGCCAACCGCGCACGCAGCGCGGCATAGCCTGCCGTTTCAAGTAGGCCGCTTGTTGCGCCGCCATGGAAATGGCCTGGGCGTCCTTCGACGGCTGTATCAAATTCCACATAGAGCTTTGGCGCGCCATTTTCCTCGCCTTCAACCGCTATGCCGAGCGAGCGCGCATAGGGCGTTAAAGGGTTCGGATCGTTCATTGTCTTAGACACTGCGGGGATCCTTCCCGATAGTCATGAAAACACCGGCAATGTGTGCAACAGGATCGTCTGCTCTTCCATCATGTGCGAACCCACGAACAAAAGCAGCAGACCGGGTCATCTTGTAGCATTCGACATGTCCGATTACCGCGCTGTGCGGTTTTGCGGGGCGCTGATAGTCCACTCTCAGGTCGAGCGTTGCAATGGGAGTGAACGCTTTGGCCGTGGTCCAGATGCTCATCCCGCTGGTCATGTCCATCAAGCTGATGATGGGGCCAGAGGCTAACACCTCGCCCCCTGTTCCGCCGACCAAATCTTCTCGCCACGGCAGCTTCAGTTCGACCCAATTTTCGCCATGCGCATGGTATTTCAATCCCAGCCAGCCATTATGGCCCGCCTGCGCCAACATGTGCGACGCTTGGTCTGGTTGAAAACCCTGTGGATAGGCTTGTGGAGATTCTTTCATTACAACCTTTTATTCAAAAAAACGTTATATATCAATATTTTAACTTCTTTTGACAATGATTTGTTTACATTCTCGATTCGTCACGCATGCGAGCGAGGGGCTTGCAAAGTGATAAAGGAGATGAAGATGAACACACCAAAAATCGCTCTTGAATCCTTGCCCGGACTGGAAACGGCTACTGGCCTGTTTGGAAGTGCCGCTAAAGCAACCACTAACTACACAGACGCGATCATCGCGATCATGGTTTTTGTCTATGACTCGCAACTTTGCGAAGCGCATAGCTGATCGTCGATTGATGACCAAATCTGCGGCCTGAACTTGTGCGAATAGATCCGGAAATCGCTGCGCTAGCCCACGACCCAGCAAAGCAGCATTGCGGGCAAGAGGAGATTAGTCGAGCGGTCAAGGACTGGAAATACGATCCAGCTCTGTCCGCCATCCATCGGCAGTTTTCACGATACGCTGCCGGGGATCCGCTCGAAACTCTGAATGCGCTGCAAGCTCTGGTGAGCCATGTACAGGCCGCAGGTGCATTTGTTAGCAATTGGATAGACGTGCATGTGCACGCTTTGAAGGAAGCGCCGCTCGGCCAGATGCCGTACAGGCACTCCTATGCGTCGGGCTTTGCAACCATGCAATTGCTGGTGGAGAATGGCGCAAGTCTAGTGCTTTCGGTTTACGAAGAACGCACCAATCCTGTTACTCCCACAAGTGCAATCTTCAGCGATCGCGAACAGCACGAGATCGTTATTGCCGGTAAGGCGCAAGGCCTGCTGTCTCGATGTGAGCAAGACACAGGAACAGTCACAAGCAGCTTGCTCGACGTAACTCTGGGCGACAGGCTGCAATTGGATTGCAACCGTGAAGTGCGCCAATGGTCGGATGTGAAGGGCCGTTTGGTCCTTCTGCAACTCAGCCGCACACCTCAGGACCCGGCACCCACGCGCGAAATTCAGCTCGAAGACAGTTCGCTACTGATGCAGTCCGACGGGAACAAGCAAACTAGCCAGTCAAGCGTAGCGCTGGCAGTGCTCGGCGCTTTGCAAAGACACGATGCTGTGCCGGTGATGGAAGAACTGTCTGCTTCAGGACCTGCTCATTTGCGCTGGGAAGCGGTCCGCCAGATGCTCACACTTGATCCGTTCAAGGGGATCAGCGTGCTCGATCGTATGGCTGAAGACCCATCTGAAGAATTGGCTGTTTCTGCGCACCGCCTGGCTGAGCAATTGCGCATGCAATACCCCGCATTACGTCATGGAAAGGCTGCTTGATGCCTCAACTGTTTGACATTCAAGAGACCAAATCCTGCTCCCTCAGCGATTGTGTCGAAGCGCTTGGTGACATGGGCTTTGACCCGCGCGATGAAGCCAGCACGCTGGCAACCGCCCATTTGTTGAAGCGCCTTGCGAACAATCGCGAGTTTCTAGGCGATATTCTCATCCGCCAACTGGAAAGCCAGTACCGCACAGACAGTGTCGAAAGCGGATACGGCCCTCAGGCTATCGTGCTCAGCCCTTTAAGGAACGGGACGTTCTTGCGCGCCAATATCTGGCCGAGCGAGCAGGATCATTGCTATCAGGCCAGCGGTGCCAAGAGCTTTGTCTATGGCATTCCGCACGATCACAATTTTTCCTTCCTTACCGCCGGTTATCTCGGTCCTGGCTATCAAAGCGACTATTACGAATATGATTATGAAAGCGTCGCTGGATATGCTGGCGAAATTTGCGAGCTAAAGTTTGTCGAACGAAGTGCGCTGCATGAAGGCAAGCTGATGCTTTATCGTGCACATAAAGACATCCACAGCCAGATTGCCCCTGACAGCCTTTCTGTGTCTCTCAATGTTATGAAAGTCGGCACTGCGCAAAGCTGGTATGACCAATATGGGTTTGACCTGGACCAAAGCAGAGTTGAAAAAGTTCTAAGCCCTAACTCGACTGAAGTGTTTCTTCGTGTGGCGATTGCCACGCGGCATGAGGGCGCGCTCGATCTGGCTGAGCAGTTTGGTCGCCATCACCCCAGCGACCGACTGCGTCTTGCCACATTCGAAGCGCGCTCTCTGCTGTGCGTGGACCAAGTGGAACGCGATGCCCTTTGGAGAGAGGCGGAACTTTCAGGCAGCCGGATGCTGGCGGGTGCTGCGTTAATGCAGCGCCGCCGTTTGGAACCGGCTTAGAAGGCAGATCCTGCCAAAGCATCGATCGCGCCTTGCAAGAAAACTGCGGCCGCGTGGCTGTCGATTACTTCAGCTCGCTTTTTGCGGCTGGTGTCCTGGCCAATCAGATCACGCTCTGCGCTTTGTGTGGACCACCGCTCATCCCATAGCAGGATGGGCAAAGCGAAGGCTTCAGAGCAATTGCGCGCATAGGCGCGGGCAGATTGCGCGCGGGGTCCTTCTGTGCCGTCCATATTGCGTGGAAGCCCGATCACCAGACCTTTTATAGAGCGGTCAGCGATCTGCTTGGAGAGCTCGTCGCGGTCGCGGCCCCATTTTCCGCGGCTGAGCGTATTGCCCGGGCTTGCAAAGCGCCAACCAGCGTCACAAGTCGCAATGCCGATAGTCTTTGTTCCTAGATCAAGCGCCATCAGCGCCCCGCCGTCTGCAAGGACTTCGCCAAAGTCTGCGGCGCTATCTGTGATCAGCGCGCCTGATGCCATGCGTCCACTCTGCGCGCGACATCAGCGCGGGTATTGGCCCAGAACAAGGGGATGTCATACACATGATAATTGTTACCCGGCAGAACATAAGGGCCCAATTCCGGCGGATCACCGATCAGCAGCAACCCGCGCTCATCGCAGCGGGCAGGGACTGCGGCCGCAACAAGCTTGCCAGTGGCAAGCTCGCTATTCGGGACTAACGTGCCAAGGTTGAGCTCTGCATCACCAGCGCCACCTGCTGAGCCAGTAAGAGGGTTGGAGCACAGGATTGCACTATCGCCGCGCGGCTGTCCGTCGAGCCCAATCGAAGCTGCATAGGTTTCCAGCACGTCTGACGGATCAGCTGGCTCGGCAAAGCTGGACCAGCTGATTACGCAGCCGATTGAAGCTGGCCCCGCGCAAGCTTCAACTCCTAAAACGGGCAAATCGTGCGAGAGGGATAATGGCCAGCCAACCGCATAGGCTGCGACAAGCCTGTCTGCTTCAGGAGCGCCAGCGACCTTTTCTTGGAGCAAGCGCGAAAGGTGCAACGCCCCCTGGCTATGGCCAACAAGCACGATCGGTGTTTCCGGCCCGACTTCTGCAATGAAATGGTCATAGGCCTTCGCGACATCCGAATATGCTGCGGCGATTGCCCGCTGCCCTTCTGGCTTGTCTGTAAGAAAAGCTCCAAAGGTCGCTTGCCTGTAACGCGGCGCCCAGATTTCGCTCGCTTGATTAAACGGGCTTGCCATGCCGCGCACATAAGTTTGTGCAACTTGCTCCGCTTGCGCATCACCAAATGGCGCGTTCCAATTTGACGTGTCCAGATAGCTGGTGGGATGGACAAAGAAGACTGCGAATTCCTCTGGAGCGGGCTCGGCAGGGGAAGGCAGACCACGGCCTTCATCGGACCAGTCCGGCTGAAAGCGCGCAGGGTCTTCGCCGGCTTTCTGTGGGTGCGAGTACCACAGGTCGAGATCGCGATACGCGTTGGTCTCTAAGGCTTCTTGCTCTTCAAATTCTGTTGAAGGGACGAACACAAACTCGCTCGCTTCGCGCGAAAACATAGCGAGCAGGATCGCGCCTACCAGAAACAACACGATGATTATGGCAACACAGCCGAGGAATTTCTTCGCCATGATCTATTCGCTCTCGGCTTGTGCCTCGCCCTTTGGAACGATGGTTGGACGCAGGCT
>WTKI01000122.1 GCA_011524425.1 Altererythrobacter sp.
AGATATACTGTGTTCGTCCTGCGATGTGGGATTCGGCTGCGTAGATTGCGACGAGGCCCCTTGGCACGTCGCGCGATCCGGGGATCCTGACGGTCTGATCGCCATTGGATCTGCTCGGACCGACGATGACCTGTCGCCCCTGCAACTCGCCGAGCACAGATTGTGCATCGGACCCGTTCATCGCCTGCGTATAATCCAGCGTAGCCAACTCGCTAACCGGGATCGCATAGTCAACTAAGATCGTTTGTGGGACCTCGCTGGCGTTCTCAAGCAACGCGCTAGCTAATGTCTGGTAACTTTTACCTTCAAACTGTTCCGAGCTCGGCATGAACCAAGTAAAGCCCAGCAGATCGCTTTTGTCGGGGTTGATTACCTCCGTGGCATCTCCGCGGATACTCGGCAAAGAGTGGGTAATCTTGCCAAACCCATCGATCGTATTCGTTGTTTCAGCAATGAAGACAATCCGGTCCTCAAGCTGGGCCACAGCTGCGGCCAAGTCCTCATCGTAGCGCTGTGGCGCCGCTTGATCGAACACGAAATCGACATAAATCTTCTCGGCACCGACCTGGTCCAGATTGCGGAGCAGCTTCGCGAGTTCCTGCCGACGGTTAGGCGAATAGGGGTCCGCGATATCCTGATCAGAACCAATGTAAGCAAACTCTTGGGTTGCTTCGGCTTCAGCGAAGCGGGACTGCACCCCCCACATCACTTGATCGACTGGCTCGAAAAAATTCAGCAAGAGAAATGCGAACGCGACTAGCCCTGCCCAAAGGGCATGGCGCAGGCGGTGCCACGTGCCAGAGCGCGTGTTACGACCGATCAAGTCTTCCCAGCGCTCGGTCTTTTCAAGGCGAGTGTTCTCACTCATTACGGCAAGCCTATGCCTATAATGCGTTTAGATAAAGTTTACCTTGCACGGAACCCGAGCGTTAAACACGGCAGAAAAGCTGAGTTTTGATGGTTAACGAGGGCCTATATAGAATGGTTAAGGCGGTCTTACCGGCGACTAGGTAAATCGCCCTAGAAAAGCGCAACTAGTCGGGCAGAAATAGCATAAAACGCTTTAAAATCATGCCTTTGTATAAAAGCGACATTCGCTTTAGGCAGGAACTCCGAAAAGGTCATGTGCATCAGCATCTTCGACTAGGACAGATATGACCTGACCGGCCAAAAGGTTATCACTCACATTGCGCAAAAAAACTTGTCCGTCGATCTCTGGTGCGTCAGCCTGACTGCGGCCTGTCGCGCCAGTGTCCCCGTCTTCGTCAGGTTCGCCAACTTCATCGATGATAACCGGGATCGTCGATCCGACCTTTGCGGCGAGCTTAGCTGCGCTGATCCGCTCTGTAACTTCCATGAGCCGGGCATAGCGTTCTTCCTTGAGCGCTTCCGGCACCGGGTCCGGCAAATCATTTGCTGCCGCGCCCTCTACAGGTTCAAATCGGAATGCGCCTACGCGGTCGAGCTGCGCTTCTTCCAGCCATTCCAGCAGGTATTCGAAATCAGCCTCTGTCTCGCCGGGGAAGCCCACCACAAAGGACGATCGGATGGCAATCTCCGGGCAAACCTCTCGCCAGTTTTTCAATCGCTCAAGAACCTTGGCTTCGTTGGCCGGCCGCTTCATTGCGCGCAGCACATTAGGGCTGGCATGCTGGAAAGGGATGTCGAGATAGGGGGTAAGCAAACCCTCTGCCATCAAAGGGATCACCGCATCGACATGCGGGTAGGGGTAGACATAGTGCAGGCGCACCCAAGGCGCTTGATCATCCACGGTGCGCAACTGGCCAAGTTCGCGCGCCAGATCTGTCATGTGCGCGCGGACTTCGCGGTCTTTCCAGCTACGGGCCTCATGCCGCGTGTCGACGCCATAGGCCGACGTATCCTGACTGATAACGAGTAGCTCGCGCGTGCCGGCAGCGACCAGCTTTTCGGCTTCGCGAAGCACTGCATCCACGCGCCTGCTGGCAAGCTTACCGCGCAGTTGCGGAATGATGCAGAACGCGCAGGAGTGATTGCAACCCTCTGAAATCTTTAAGTAACTGTAATGGCGCGGGGTGAGCTTTATGTCTTGCTCTGAAGGCTGCGGGATCAAGTCAACGAACGGCCCTTGCGACGGCGGGGCATGGGTATGCACCGCATCGACCACTTGCTCATATTGATGCGCGCCAGTGACTGCGAGCACTTGCGGGTGAGCGGCTCTGATCGCGTCTGCCTCTTCGCCCATGCAGCCGGTCACGATGACGCGGCCGTTTTCTGCAATCGCTTCGCCAATGGCTGCAAGGCTTTCTTCCTTGGCGCTGTCGAGGAAACCGCAAGTGTTGACGAGCACAACATCAGCGCCGGCATAATCCGGGCTCATGGCATATCCATCAGCGCGAAGGCGCGTGAGAATTCTCTCTGAATCGACCAGCGCTTTCGGGCAGCCAAGGCTGACCATGCCGACCTTTTTCTGGTCCGGGAGTGCAGTTGTCGAAGTCATGCTGCGCGGCCTCTACACGGGTTGACCAAATTGCGCTAGGCTATCCTAGAGGGACGCAAGAAATGGGAGGTAAGAGCATGAATTTGCTAGACGTAAACTGGCTCGCCATTGTGCTGGCGGCGCTATGCGGGTTTGTCGTGGGAGGGCTGTGGTATGGCCCGATTATGGGCAAGAAATGGATGGGTGCCGTTGGCCTTACAGAGGACGACATAAAGGGCTCCAATATGAGCCTCATCTATGGTGGGGCCTTCGCCTTTTCACTGCTGGCCAGTTGGACTTTAGCACATACTTTCGCAAGCTATGCGCAAGATTTGAGCGCGATGGTCAAAGTGCTCACAGCCTTTGGCGTGGCGCTGGGTTTCATTGTGCCGGCAATCGGGACGAACTATCTTTTCAGTCAGAAAAACAAGAGCTTGTTCTTCATCGATGCATGCTATTGGCTGCTGTTTTACATCGCGATGGGGCTGGTCCACGCTTACATGCCCTAAAGCGACCTAAAGCGACCTAAGAGGGGCCAAGGGTGACCTAACCCCTCTATTCAAGTAGCAAGCGGCCAGTAAACGGTAGCTTAGATATCGCCGTTCTCGCTAGGCCGGATTTCAACCACAATATCGCCGGGGAGGAGGCATTCAGCTTCCTTCTCCCAATAGCCGATGGCGTTGCCTTGCCGATAAACGCGCAGTCCTACTCCGCCCGTTTCCAACTGGTGGATCGACTGACCGCATTCTTCTTCTGTCACTTCGCGTTCAACCAATTGGACGCGGCCTGTTACAGACGCCAGATCAGCGAGATATTCCGAGATATGCGTGCCGGTGGCGCTGCCAGCCAGCAGCAGGCCGGTAAAGCGCACCGGATTGATGACATTGTTCGCGCCTGCTTGCCGTGCGAGCGATTCATTGTCATCGGCGCGCACCACCACGCTAATCGGGACATGCGGAGCAAGCTGGCGAACCGTCAGAACAATCAGGATAGATGTGTCATCGCGCCCTGCTGACACCAGCACATTTTGCGCTTTCGAGATATGCACCGCTTTAAGGATCTGATCGCGGGTTGCGTCTGCTGCCATAACGTTGCAACCCAGCGCCTCTGCTTCTGCTAGCCGTTCCTCGCTTGGGTCAACCACAACGATATTGCTGGCATCAGTGCCGCGTTCAATCAGTTCATTGACGCTTTCAGAGCCGGATATCCCATAGCCCAGCACAACGATATGGTCAGTGAGGTTTTCCTGAATTCGAGCCATGCGCCACTTCTCCCAGCTGCGCTTGATAATGAAGTTATAGGCGGTGCCAACGAAGATAAACAACACGGCAAAGCGCACTGGCGTGACAATAACCGCTTCGATCAGCCGCGCTCTGTCTGATACTGGCGCGATATCGCCAAAGCCGGTGGTGGTGATGGAAATCATCGTGAAGTAAACGATGTCGAGGAAGCTGACCTCGCCATCGACATTGTCCACCAGACCGGACCGGTCCCACCAGTGGATCAGAATGACCAACCCAATCAGCAGCAGCGCCAGCCCGATGCGGATACCCAGATCGCCCCAAACGGGAATTCTCACTGCACGGCGCAATGGCTTGAACCGCTGTAGCCTTTTGGCTGGAGCCTTGCGAGGCGGCACGCTGCGTTTGGCAGGTTTGGTCATGCGCGAATGCCCTGCATCAACCGTTAAACCGCGCGGCCAACGCCTCAACCGAGGCGTGATGGGTTAAATCCAATTGCAGCGGCGTCACTGCGACAAAGCCCTCGTCAATTGCTTCCAAATCGGTGTTATGGTCGGGCGTGTGCTCGATGGCGTCAAGTCCGAACCAATAATAACGCCCGCCGCGTGGGTCGCGCGCTTCGACAACGCTGCTTCTGCCATAGTCGTGAAAACCCTGGCTGGTGACGCGAATGCCGTTCACATCGCTGGCAGCAGCGCAAGGGAAATTCATGCTGACCAGCGTGCGCGGTTCCATCGGCGCGTCGAGCAAAGGCGCGATTGCTTGCGGTCCCCAATGGCGGGCTGCGGCAAAGCGGTCGCCCCATGAAGGGCGCTCTTGCTTCATGACCTGGCTAAGCGCGATAGAGCGGATACCCGCCAGCGATCCTTCCATGGCCGCCGACACTGTGCCGGAATAGGTGATGTCATCGCCCAGATTGGCACCTGCATTAACGCCGGACAGGATCAGGTCAGGCGGGCTGTCCATCACCTGTTTGAGGCCAATAGAGACCGCATCAGTTGGTGTGCCGGTCACAGACCAGCGCCGCTCGCTATGTTTGCGCAGGCGCACAGGCATAGAAAGGGTTAGCGAGTGGCCAGCACCGGTTTGATTGTCGGACGGCGCGCACACCCACACATCATCGCTGAACTGCGCCGCGATTTCCTCCAGCACTTCCAGGCCCGGCGCGTGGATACCGTCATCATTGGTGACGAGGATGCGCATCAGGCGATAGGCTCCAGCTTCTCGACCCCGCCCATATAGGGCTTCAGCGCTTCAGGCACAGTGACGCTTCCATCGGCGTTTTGATAATTCTCCAGCACGGCCACGAGCGCGCGCCCGACCGCCAAGCCAGAACCGTTCAAAGTATGGACATGCTCGGTCTTTTTCTTCTCGCCCGCGACGCGATACCGCGTCTTCATCCGATGGGCCTGAAACGCGCCGGTGTTGGAGCAAGGGCTGATCTCACGATAGGCGCCTTGGCCGGGCAGCCATACCTCCAGATCATAAGTCTTGCGCGCGCCGAACCCCATATCGCCGGTGCACAGCAGCATTTTGCGATAAGGCAATTCAAGCGCTTCTAAGATCACCTCTGCGGCCTCTGTCATGCGCTCGTGTTCGGCTTCGCTGTCCTCGGGCTTCACCACGCTGACAAGCTCGCACTTTTCAAACTGGTGCTGTCGAATGAAGCCGCGCGTGTCCTTGCCAGCAGAGCCTGCTTCGCTGCGAAAACACAAGGTCAATGCCGTCATGCGCATGGGCAGCGCGCTTTCTTCGAGCAGCTCGCCCATAACGCTGGCGGTCAGGCTGACTTCGGATGTCGGGATGAGCCAGCGCTCATCAGTTGTGCGGAAGCTGTCTTCTGCAAACTTCGGCAGCTTGTCGGTCCCATACATGGCGTCATCTTTGACCAGCACAGGCGGGTTGCATTCCACGTAGCCAAAATCGCGCGTCTGACGGTCGATCATGAACTGGCCAAGCGCGCGATGCAGCCGCGCCACATCGCCGCGCAAGAAGGTAAAGCGCGCGCCGGAGATATTCGCGCCGGTCTCAAAATCCATGCCTAATGCAGGGGCGAAATCAGCATGTTCCTTCGGCTCAAAATCAAAGCTTGGCTTGTCGCCCCAGCTGGATATTTCAACATTATCCGCTTCGTCTTCGCCTTGCGGTACATCGTCTGCGGGCAAGTTCGGAATGACAGCAAGCGCTGCTTCCAGTTCCGCACCCAGCGCGCGCTCTTCCTCTTCCACTTGCGGCATGGTTTGCTTGATTTCAGCAACTTCGGCTTTCAGCGCGTCGGCCTTTTCCGTGTCGCCTTGACCCATGGCCTGACCAATCTGCTTGGAAGCATCATTGCGGCGGCTCTGCATCTCTTGCAGCTTAGTGGTCAGCGCGCGGCGGTTCTCGTCCAACGCCAGCAAGCTTTGCGCTTGCGGTTCCAGCCCGCGCTTGGCCAGCCCTGCATCAAATGCAGCAGGATCGTCTCTGATCAATCGAATATCATGCATGGTGTGTGCGCCTATGCCTTTTCGTTTGCGCAATTGCCAGTCTTTGCCGTGTGGTACCCCCGTTGAAAATGCTCGCAAACTTGCAAGACGCTGCGGAAAGGGTAGGGCTGGGGCGCGTTCGATGGAAATTTGACGCGCCGCCATGCGCGCGTTGGGGCAAGGAGTAGACACAATCGCGTTTCAGGGCCCGCCAAGACGGACACCGTTTATTGGCATCGCCAACCGCGTAATCCGCGCAGGCCGGACTGTGGGCGCCATTGCGAAAGCGGATCTGGACAAAGACCGATTGCTGGAGCGCGCAGCCGAGGTCGCAGGCCTCGATGATTTTGGCGATCCCTGGTTTCAGCACCCGATGGAAGTGCTGCTGCAATCCTTGCGCGAAGAAGCGCGGCTCAACCCGGCGGGTGATTTTTCTGCCATGCAGCAGTTCCACAAGGTCCTAACCGACCGGTTATGGGCGCAGCAATGGTTCAAGCGGCATCCTGAAATTCTGGAACGCGCGATCCCGCGTCCGGTCGTGATCGTGGGCCCGATGCGCTCTGGCACAACCCGGCTGCACCGCTTGCTCGCCAGTGACCGCCGTTTCAGCCACATGCGCAGCTTTGAAACGATCAGCCCTGTGCCTCGGCCCGATTTTGAAGAGGTATTGGCTGGCGAAAGGCAAGATTTCCGGCCCGTACTGGCAGCCCGGATCATGAAAGTGGCGCGCCTTGCCAATCCGCGCACGCTGTCGATCCACCCGACAGGCCCCTTTCAGCCGGAGGAAGAGCTGGGCCTGTTCGTGGCTAGCATGTGGGGCATGAAGCATGACGCGCAGTGGCAAATCCCGAGCTATTCCGCGTGGTGCGAAAATCATGATGCTGAAGGCGCTTACCGGTATCTGGCCAATTTGTTGCGGCTGGTGGGCTGGTCACAGCAGGTTTCTTCGATCCGGCCATGGATACTGAAAACGCCGCAGCACATGCTTGATCTTCCCGCTTTGCTGAAAGTTTTTCCAGACGCACGCCTGATCTTCACGCACCGCGACCCGCAAGCCGTTGTGGGCAGCGCGGCCTCACTCGCGTGGAACCAGACGATCCTCTATTCAGAGCATGTCGATCCGGCCGACATTGGCCGCGAATGGCTGCGCAAGACGGAGCTTATGATTGCGCGGATGCGCAGTGCGCGTGACAATATCCCGCGAGAGCGGATGATCGATGTGCAATATGACGAGATGGATCGCGATTGGCGCGCGACCATGGAGCGGATTTACGCGTTCCTCGGGCTGGAAATGGAGCCTGCTTTGGCAGGCATGGAAAGCTATCTCGAAGCCTCCAAGGCGTTGAAGCGCCACCCGCATCGCTACAGTCTCGAAGGGTTTGGCTTATCAGCTGGCGAAGTGGCTGAACGGTTGGGCGATTACACCCGCACTTATGCGATACCCAGCGAAGCAGAGGCGGGCAGGGCGAGGGCTCGGCACAGTGCCAGCGCGCGATGACCGCAGGCCTGCTCTGCATTTCGTGGGCTTTCGCGATGATCGCTATTGGAATGCTGTGAAAGTGTGGGGCAAACCGGATTTCTGGCACATTACATGGGATCGTTATGCGACGCATGATGTGGCGCCCGGCGATGTGGTGATCTTTGCCAAAGGCGAGTGGACGCAAGAACCGCGCAGCTATTCTGGCCCCGATCTGGTGGAGTAAACGGCACAGATGGCTCTGGAATTGACTCAGGACATGGCGCGCATATTTGCGCAAACAGCGCTCGGCCATGTCGCTGTCTCTTATACA
>WTKI01000056.1 GCA_011524425.1 Altererythrobacter sp.
GTAATAACCGTCCCGCTTCACCTGGTACCTTCGCCATGCGCGCGAAGATACGCGGAGCAAAGGGATTGACGAGCAGCAGCTTCGCCATTGCGGGAAAGACCTGTGCCGCCGGTCCTCGGAACGGCATGATTGCAGGATTAAGTCCGACAATTGCGGCTTTACTTGAAGTTGCCAAGGCCCACTCAATTGCGATTGCCGCGCCGGCGGAATGACCGACGATAAGGTCGGGCACAAAACGTTCTTGCTCAAGCAGAGCGGCCAACGCTTCGACCATCCCTGCAAGGGTGAGGCCTTTGTGAGGCTTGCCATGTGTAAAAGCATGACCTGGCAAATCAGGCGCGAGAACATCGAACTGAGCGCATAAGAGTGGCCATAGTCTGTGCCAGCTATGTGCAGAGGCCCCGGTCCCGTGAAGCAAAAGCAAACTAGGTCCCTCGCCTTGGCGTTGAATACGCCACTCGAGACGGTCGGCTGTGACAAAATCGCACGTCTCGCGATGCGGCCATATGAGCCCTTCGCGCTCCCAACTAAGTGGCTTGCTCATGCCGGCGCCAGTTGTGGTTGCGCAGCGCTAACCGCTTTTTCAAGCGCCACTGCATCGGCCATTGGCAAGGGTAGATATCGCGCCAACATCGCCTCTGCAAAATCTGCTGCATCAGGCCTTGGACGCGGCGAAATATCTATCAAGATAGTCTCAATGCCAGCACGAGCGATCGTTTTAGCGGCCGCTTGTGCATCTTCGCGCGCTTGCGCCCTGCCGGGCGAGCCATCAAGCGCAATGTTCGCGCTTCCATCTGTCAAAAATACAAGGAACGGCGTCCGACCACGAGCGCTAACGCTTTCAGCGATTTGCAAGCCCAAGGTCATGCCGCTTGCAAGTGGTGTCCCTCCGCCCCCCGGTAAGCCGGCAAGGGCGCGTCTTGCCCTGGTTAACGAGCGCGTTGGCGGCAATAGCACTTCTGCGCCCTCACCCCTAAACGCGATAAGTGCGACTTCGCTGCGTTTCACATAAGCCTGCGCCAAGATCAGCTCGACTGCGCCTTTGGCTTCCGCAAGCCGCGCCGCAGCGGCTGATCCTGATGCATCGACGCAAAATACTGTCACACTGCCAGCGCGTTCTTCGAAACGCCTAACCCGCAAATCATCCTTGCGCATCAGCACAGAGCGCTGTGCATCAGGTTCGTTTTGTCTTCGGATAGTTTGCCAAGGTGCCGCGGCGCGCAGCGAGTCGATCAGCGCAAGCCGCGCCCCACCACGCGGCACGCCTGGCCGAGCGCCAAGTGGCCGACCGCGCAGTTTGGACTGCGTGCGTTTGCCGGTCCCTCCTGATGCTGTGCTTTTGCGGATCCGGCCCTCTGCGATAGCTGCAAGTACATCTTCAGGGATCGAGGCCAGTGCCGCTTCGAGGACGACCTCCTCAAGCGGAGCGTCATGTGATTTGGAATTCTCTGCCTGGTTTTCGCTATGATCGGTTTGCTGGGTTTCAGATGGAGGTTCCGCCGCTTCCTCAAGGGGCGTATCCATCGGCAACTGCACCGCTCTAGGAGCGAGCACCAGGCGAGCAGCCGCTGCTAGATCCTCATCTGCGATTATCTTTCGACTATAAAGCGCAGCATGAGCCTTTGCTGCATTGACCGCAAAAAGAAGCGCACGAATGTCGTCAATGCCAAGCGCGGCTGCGGTTTGCGCAAGCGCTTCACATTGTTCCGGAGAAGCTGGAGCGACACTGCTGATCGAGATCGTTTTGTCATGATCCGGCCATAAGAGATCTGTGAACGGAGCGACGCCGGACAGATCGCATATAAACGCGATGCGATCCGTAAGAGAGGCAGCGGGCCGTTCGTCAATCTCTCGTCCGTCATCCAGCAGGACCAAAGCAAATGCCTTTGCGCGCTCCATGCCATCCATGGCTTGGACAAGCTTGCCAGCTAGGTCTTCGCGCAGCCTTTCAGCCATCGGCACGCATAAGAACCCAGTCTGCACCTCGTCCAGCAAGCCCGTTTGCCGGACCGGCGTTCCACTTGCCAAGCTTGCTGCAAGGTCAATACCGCCAAGCAAGCGTTCGTCTTCGATATGGCCAGGCATTCTTCGCCAAGGGCGCTCTGCGGCAAGCTCTTGGAGTTGCAGGGTTAGCCAATCGCGGGCCGGCCCAGCGCCGCGCAGAGCGATCCCGCCAAGCACTTCTGGCGCGAGCAGAAGCAATTGAGCAGCCAGAAGCGCATCGCTCAAGGGGCCATCTGAAGGCCCGTCAGAAGTCATCCGAACAGCTCTTCAATCGCGCGTTCGATACGGACAGTAGATCCGGTTTCGTCCAGCACATCGCGCCGCAGCCTATGACGCAAAGCCATGGGCGCAATTTCAAGCAAGTGCTGGCGTTTAACTGATCGCGCCTTGCTGAGCGCGGCTTGCGCACGTGCGGCGCGCATCAAGGTTAGCTCACCGCGCAGGCCATCTACGCCGACCTGCTTGCACAGCCCTGCAACATCTGCGAGTAGCTCATCTGAAACTTCCAGCTTTGGCAGCTTGCGCCTCGCGCTCGCGATGGACTTCACAATGGCGGTGTCTGCCTCCGCCCATTCTTCAGCAAAGCCATCCGCGTCATCGGCCTGCGCAGAACACCGCTTTATGATCTCGACCCGATCTTCAATGCTCTGCGGTGTGCGTACTTCCACGGAAAGCCCAAACCTATCGAGCAGCTGCGGTCGCAGCTCACCCTCTTCCGGGTTGCCACTGCCGATCAGCACAAATTTCGCTGAGTGCCGCACTGACAGGCCTTCACGCTCAACCACGTTCTCGCCGGATGCTGCAACATCCAGCAGCAGGTCGACCAAATGGTCTTCGAGCAGATTAATTTCATCAATGTAGAGGAAGCCGCGATGTGCCTTTGCCAGCAAACCGGGTTCAAATGCTTTCTCCCCGGCCCGCAATGCGCGCTCCAAATCCAACGCACCGACCACCCGGTCCTCAGTCGCTCCTAATGGCATGTCGACAAATGGCACAGGTGCTTTCCGGACGCGCTTAGCGCTACACTCGATTGGACATGATCGCTCTTGAGACGGATCGCAGTTGAAACGACAATCTTCGAGCACATGCATCGGCGGCATCAAGCTTGCTAGTGCGCGTGTGGCGGTTGATTTTCCTGTGCCGCGATCACCAAACACCATCACGCCGCCGATCGCTGGATCAACCGCAGCGATCAGCAAAGCGCGCTTCATCTCGTCTTGTCCGACGATAGCTGAGAAGGGAAAACGGGCCATGCGTCCAACATTCTGGACACTTCTGAGCGTCAGGACAAGCTGAAAACGATAATGGTTAGCTTGTGATCAAACGCTTGCGGAGCATTTTCATCGCTATCCAGATTCCGGCCACCAACGGAACAACCAGCGCCCCAAGCACAATTTGCTTGGAAACACCCCACTCATCCAAAGGCAAGAGAGGAAGAAAATATCCAATTAAACCAATGAGGTAATAGCTGAGTGCGACAACAGACAGGCCTTCCACCAATTGCTGCAATCGCAACTGCATGCTGGTCGAATTTTCCATCGATCGAAGCAACTGTGCGTTCTGGTTCTCAATCTTGGTTTCAATGCGCGCGCGAAGCAAAGAGGAAAGCTGCGACGCGCGCAAAGCCAGTCGGCGAACACGCTCGCTAGTTGCTTCACAGGTGCTCATTGCTGGCCGAAAGCGGCGCTGCGTAAAGTCGGTTAGCGAGACAAAGCCATCAATCGGGCGAGAATTTACTTGTTCCAACCGTTCATCCACCAATTGTGCATAAGCTTTTGTTGCATCCATCCGGAACGAGATTTCTGAGGCAATCGCTGTCAGCTCTAAAGACAATGCGGAAAGCGCTTCCATCAAGGCATCATCGGTTTCTTCACCATGTGTGATACGCATCGAAAGGTCGCGCAATCTGCGCTCAGCATCATCCAACTTCGGCCAGCAGGCCTGTGCAACGGGCAACCCCAAAAGCGCACGGTTGCGATAGTTGCCTAGCTCTTGGAGCCGTTGAACTTGCCGGGTGAGCTCACCTGTTTCTGCGCCATTGGCAGCGACCAACAATCGGCCAAATCCATCATCCTTGATTCGGAAATCCGACCATATCCGGATCGGATCTGCATCCGATTTACCGATATGGGCTGAAACCAGCTCATGCGGGTTTAAGCTGAGTTTGGTAAGCAGAGCATCGATCTCAGCGTCATTCTCAGCAACCCAAATCCGGGTTCCGCGGACAATTTTCCCTGGAACCGTCTGCGCCCATTCAAGCGCCTCGGCAAGCTCGTGATTCGATTGCGGATCAAGATAAGCCTGCTCTGTCACACCTGCGCAAAAGATTGTCAGGCTAGTGCCTTCGCTGTGACGCTCCCAAGTCACATGGACATTCTCGCTAAACTGACCACTTCGATGCGAAGTGTTCTCCGCCTTGGTAAAAGATTGCTCGATCCGCTCGATCGCGGCGAGTTCGACTTCACGCTCTGCCTCGTCGACTTTCAGAACCCATTGCACAATCTGTGAAGGGACGCGCAATTGCGGCCAACGGCGCAGATGCATCTCGCCGACAGCTTGCCGTCTTTGTTCATAGTCACGCATTGCGCGCCTCCTTGTATGAAGCGGCGGAGAGAAAACCGCGATTGCACTCAGCAGAAGATGCGATTGTCTGTCTCAACAATGCGCTATTCCAGTTTTGGTTGCATTGCGCGGGACTGCTCAAGTCTGCGATTGAGTTGCTTGGCATTCTCGCTTACGAGGCGCGGCGATGAGTGAAACAAGCGATGCGCGGGCCTTTAGAGAGGCATTGGGGGCGTTTGCCACTGGCGTGACTATCATCACAACTTGTGATGAAGCGGGCGAGCCTGTTGGCGTTACAGTCAGCAGTTTCAACTCGGTTAGTCTGGATCCGCCGCTGGTCTTATGGTCGCTAGCCAAAGACAGCCGATCCTTGCCTGCATTCCGCGAATCAGGGCAATTTGCTGTGCATGTATTGGCACAAGGCCAAGAGCACTTGGCTGATCGCTTCGCCCGCTCGGGCGCAAACAAGTTCGCAGGCAACCCTTGGCACCCCAGCGAAACGCATATGCCCTTGTTCGAAAAGTTTGCCGCGCGCTTCGAATGCCAGACTGTCCATGAATATGACGGCGGCGATCATATCATCATAGTAGGCAAAGTGCTGCGGTTTGATACGCAGGACCTCCAACCACTGCTATATTATGGAGGCTCTTATGGCGAGTACAGCCCGCTCAAGACCTCCGCAGAAGATCTGGGCGAACCTCCGCTGACAGGTCCCAACAGTTAAGCTGTGATTACGCAGCTTGGCTTGATGCAATGTAACGCGACAAATGCTCGTCTTCGTCGCCCATAATCTGGCCGAGCATAGTCAGGCGCTTGGCATAATGCGACAGAGGCAATTCCCAAGTCATGCCAATGCCGCCATGCATCTGGATCGCTTCTTCTGCTGTGAGCCGCCCTACGCTCCCGCATGTATATTTCGCAGCTGAACAGAACTTGTCACGCAAGGCGGCGTCCTCGTCAAAGCGCGCCGCAGCATTGATAGCAGCAGAGCGCGCCTGTTCTATTTCCAGCGCGACTGTTGCCATACGGTGTTGCAGCGCCTGAAACTTGCCAATCGGAATACCAAACTGCTTGCGCGTGCGCAGATAATCGAGCGTTGTATCCTTCAGCACATCCATGACCGCGACCGATTCCCAACAGGTCGCAACCAGTCCCAAGGCCCGGATCGCAGCGATTTCTTCTGCGCCTACACGCTCAAGCCGCTTAGCCTCGGCGCTATCTAGCTGAAGCTCTCCTGCGGCGCCGCCATCGACTAATTTGTAGTCCTGCACTTGCGCGCCGCCGGTTTTGAGGTCGAGCAAGAACGCGGCTTCGCCTTCTGCATCATTAGCGATAACGACGACTTGATCCGCGCTGCCGAGATATTCGACTACCCCTTTGCTGCCGGTAAGCAACCAATCATCACCCGCTTTTGCAGCCTGCACCGGGGCAGAGACACTACCATCTGCATTGACCGCCGCCGCGTCAGCAAAAGTAAGGATGCTTTCGCCGGAAATGACGTTCGACAGCGCGTCTTCTTCGCCTGCCAATTCCAGAGCTTTACCGCCTATGAGCGTGCCAAGAAACGGGCCAAGCGCTAAGCCTTTGCCTACCTCGCCAAATACAGCGCCTGCATCAAATGGCGAACCGCCAAAGCCGCCTACACTTTCGCTGAAAAGCGCGCCGAGCACGCCCAGCTCCGCAAGTTCGCTCCACATTTCGCGACTGAAACCTTCATCGCTCTCCAAGGAGGCCGCACGAACATCCCACGGAAATTTGTCGGCCAGAAAGCGCGACAATGTGTCGACCAGCATCTGCCGGTCTTCGCCGATTGAAAAATCCATCGATCAGAGCTCCAGTATGGCTTTAGTGATGATCTCGCGCTGGACTTCATTTGAGCCGCCAAAGATCGAAAGCTTGCGATTGTTGAAATATTGCGACGCCACCGGTCCTGCCCATTCAGGCCCGATCGGCTCACCATTGAACCCTTCATCCATCGCTTCAGAAACAAAAGGCTGAGCATAGCGCCCCGCAGCGCGAACCATGAGATCATTGATTTCTTGCCGAATTTCAGTCCCGCGAATTTTGAGCATGGAGCTTTCTGCTGTGGGCACACCGCGCCCTGCTGCATCTAGCACGCGCAGATTGGTGGTCTTCATGTTTTCCATGTCGATTTCCAACTTCGCAAGACGTGCTGCAAACAGAGGATCTTCACTAATCGGTTTGCCATTACGCTGCGCAGTCTTCGAAACCTCTTTCAAGCGCGCCAACGCAGCCATCGCTCCGCCAACACCCGCGATCCCTGTACGCTCATAAGTCAGCAGGTATTTGGCGTAGGTCCAGCCCTTATTCTCTTCGCCTACCAGATTGGCGACAGGTACTTTAACGTCAGTGAAGAACACCTCGTTCACTTCATGATCGCCATCGAGGAGCTTGATCGGGCGCACCTCAATACCCGGTGTGGTCATATCGATAAGCAGGAATGAAATGCCTTCCTGTCGCTTGCCTTCATTGCTTGTACGCACCAGGCAAAAGATCCAGTCTGCATATTGACCCAGCGTCGTCCAGGTCTTCTGACCGTTGACGATGTAATGATCGCCCTCGCGCACAGCCTGCGTTTTCAAGCTTGCAAGATCAGAGCCAGCGCCCGGCTCGGAATAGCCCTGACACCACCAATCTGCGCCATCAAGAATGCGCGGCAAATAATGCTCGCATTGCTCTTTCGAGCCATATTTGATCAGCACGGGGGCGAGCATAGACGTCCCGAAAGGCACCACGCGCGGCGCATGCGCGAGCGCGTTTTCCGTTTCGAAGATGAACTTTTGCATGACCGACCAATTGGTCCCGCCATATTCCTGCGGCCAATGCGGCGCGAGCCAGCCACGTTCGTTCAAGATCGCGTGCCACTCTTCCATATCGGCCTTAGTCAGGCGGATGCCTTTGCGCACCTTGTCCGACAAACGCGTCGGCAGCTTCTGCGCTAAAAACGCGCGGACTTCCTCACGAAAAGCCTCTTCCTCAGGGGTAAAATCGAGATCCATGACATCCTCTCTTTGGCGATGCTGCTTGACGCGATTCGCAAGTGACCTTGCGGAATCCTTGTGTTTTGCAGCATTCGACCTCTTCTCCGCGAAGATCATACCAAAAATTGGCAGAATTGCGCGGGTTTTGCGCCAAATTTTTGAAACGGCTCAGTAGCTAAGATTTTCGCGAAGCCATTCCAGCGCATTTGAATCGCTTTCCAGTACAGCCTTCCCGATCTCGCTATTCCACGCGGCCTCGCCCCCGCAAGCCAAGCGCGAGGCCTGCAAGCGCCTTGTATGAAGCTGCAAGTCATATTCGGCGCTGATGCCAATCGCACCATGCAC
>WTKI01000217.1:0-6377 GCA_011524425.1 Altererythrobacter sp.
GTCAACTGCGAGACTTCGCCCTCTGCAATCACAGCGCTGGCATGGCTGAGGATTTTAAGGACCTTCAAGCTGCCATCTTCAGTCATCAGCTCAAACGCGCGGCTGAACAGAAAGTCGCCGACCAGCACAGTGGCCGGATTACCGAAGATAATATTTGCTGCTGCTTTCCCGCGGCGCAGCTCGCTACCGTCTACAACGTCATCATGCAGCAAAGTGGCGGTATGAATAAATTCGACGGCTGCCGCGAGCTTGTGATGGCGCGTGCCTTGATAGCCGACAAGCTCAGCCCCAGCGAGCGTGAGCATGGGTCGCAAGCGCTTTCCGCCGCCGGAAATCAGATGCCCTGCAAGACGCGGGATCAGCGGAATCTCACTTTGCATCCGGTCGAGAATGACCTGATTGACGGAGTTCATGCCGCTTGCAGTGAGCGATAGCATCGGCTCAAGTGAAGGGCGTTTGCGCGGTAGAGGAACGACTTCAGCGCTCATGCCAAGCCACATGGCGTTCGCATCGCTGCTTGGCAAGCGCGGATTTAGTGCTAGCTATGCAAGTAATGTCCGACGAAACGCATCCTTCATCTGCACCAGATCCGGTTCTTGCCGGTTTCCGCAAGAGCATCGACAATATCGATGCTGCCCTGATTCACATGCTGGCCGAACGCTTTCGCATCACGCAAGCAGTGGGCGAATACAAAGCGAAAGTCACACTTCCGCCCGCAGACCCGGATCGGGAAAAGCGGCAGATTGAAAGATTGCGCAGGCTCTCAGAAGAGGCTGATCTGGACCCGGAATTCAGCGAGAAGTTCCTGCGGTTTATTATTGATGAGGTAATCCGCCATCACGAACAGGCGCGGTTAAAGTAAAGCCCTTACTCCGCGCGCGGCAGGCTCAACTTGACCAGCAAGCCGCCTAAATCCTCGCTTTCAGCAAGCTCAACTGAGCCGCCGTAAATCTCTGCAACGTCGCGCACGATCGCAAGGCCAAGCCCGGTGCCCGGCTTGCTTGTGTCCAGCCGCGCCCCGCGATCAAAAATCCGCTCGCGTTCAGCTTCTGGAATGCCTGCGCCATCATCCTCCACCCAAGTGACGCATTGCTTGGATTCCGGTTCAGCATCAAGTGTCACGAATACGCTGCCGCCGCCATATTTGGCAGCGTTCTCAATCAGATTGCCGAGAATCTCATCCAAGTCTTGCCGCTCCATCGTGACAAGCGTCCCGTCCTTGCCATCAATGTCAAAGCGCACGTTCTTATAGAGCCGTTCAACCGCGCGCTGCACTGCCCTTGCGCTTTCGCCAATCGGCGTTCGGGCATGGCCGACAGCACGGCGTCCCACAGCTCTTGCCCGCGCCAGATGGTGATCCACATGGCGCTGCATAGTGCGAGTTTCGCGAATAACCGCATCGCCCAAATCAGGTGCTTTAGCAGTAGCAGCATTGGTCAGCACAGTAAGCGGCGTCTTCAAGGCGTGGGCCAGATTGCCCGCATGCGTGCGTGCTTCTTCTGCCTGTTTCTCGGAGTGATCGAGGAGCGCATTAAGCTCGTCAACCAATGGCTCAACCTCGGTTGGAAGCGGGTCTGTAATCCGGTTTGCGCCGGTCGTCCGCAACCGCTGGATCGCTAAGCGGACCCGTCGCAGAGGCGACAAGCCATAGCGGATTTGCAGCAGTGTCATGAAGAACAGCCCGAGCCCGAGGACCACAAAACTCCAGATCAGGATGGACCGAATCCGGTTGATCTGAAAGTCGAGTTCGCCGCGCGCCGATGCGACAGTGAACCACCACTGTGTTTCACTGCCAGGCAAAATAACAGAGCGCTCGGCAACCCTTAGTGGTTCAGAATCGAACTGATCCGAATCATAAATGTGCACTTCATTATCTATGTGATCGGCCCGAACTTCCAGGCTGCGATCCCAAAGCGACCGGCTAGCGAAATCCTCTCGCCCTTCGCCGCTTATCTGCCAGTAAAGCCCGCTACCCGGCTCAAGGAAGCGCTGGTCGCCCAATGCACGGTAGAACGAGACTTCTCCCCCGGGCTGCACTTCGGCCGATGCGATCATGGCGGTGAGCATATAGTCGAGCTGCTCATCGAAGTTGCGCTCGACCAAATTGACCAGACTGCGTTCAAGCGCGACCCCGCCGCCTAGCAGCAGGATCAGGATCCAACCCGCAGCAATCAGCGCCATTCGCCGCGCCAAGCTGCCTTGGCTTGCGACTTCCCTTACAGCATCGGCTGTGCTTTCCTCATGCACTAAGGCGTCAGCAGACGCTGCATCAACGCTCCCGAATTCATCGGGTGATCCTTCGCGCGTTCGCTCAGAGCTGCCGTTGCCAGCGACGTCAGGCTCTTGGAGCGTCTGCGGGGTCGTCGAGGCTGTAACCGAGGCCACGGATTGTTGTGATCACTTCTGCGCCGAGTTTTTTGCGGATGCGCGTTACGAACACTTCAATAGTGTTTGAATCGCGGTCGAAATCCTGATCATAAATATGTTCGATCAGTTCAGTGCGGCTGACGACCTTGCCTTTGTGGTGCATGAGGTAGCTCAGCAGCTTGTATTCCTGCGCTGTCAGCTTGACCGGCTCGCCTTCCAGCGTCACGCGGCCAGAGCGTGTGTCCAATCTGACATTGCCAGCCGTCAGTTCAGATGAACTGTTACCGGAAGCACGACGAATGAGCGCCCGCAGCCGCGCGATAAGCTCTTCTGTCTGGAATGGTTTGGCGAGGTAATCGTCTGCGCCTGCATCCAGTCCGGCCACCTTGTCTGACCAGCTGTCACGCGCAGTCAGCACCAACACCGGGAAATCCCGTCCTTCCTTGCGCCACATGCCCAGAACCGACAGGCCGTCGATCTCCGGTAGACCCAAATCGAGAATAACAGCGTCATAATCTTCTGTGCTGCCAAGGAAATGGCCGTCTTCACCATCGGTCGACAAATCGACCGCATAGCCGTTTTGCTCGAGCGTCGATTTAAGCTGTTGTCCCAGCGTGGGTTCGTCTTCGACAATCAGGATACGCATGAATTTCCACCTTTATTCAGGCTTGATCGTTATGTTGTAAAAACTTTGCGCCAATGCGTGATCAGGGTCAAGCAAGCGCGCGAAAGGGCTGTGCGCAGCTTTGCCTTGCGAGAGGCTTAACGGGAGCGATTGATGATACGGCCAGTGCGCGCGTCGACATCGACGAATGTGACGCGACCGTCCTTGATAAATTTGAGACGATAAGCACGCGCTGTACTGTCATAGGCTGGCCCGAGATATTGTGCGCCGCGCATCTGAGGGAGAACACGCGATTCAATCTGGCGCAGAGACAGCACGTTGCCGGCCTTCATTTCCTTGCGTGCTTCGCCCTGATCAGAGCGCGATTGTGCAAAGGCAGGTGCGCTCGCAAGCGTTGCGAGAGCCATGGCCATTGCAGCCAGAATGGAAAATGCGCGTTTCATGGTGCCTGTTTGCCTAAACCCAAAGCGTTGAACAAGGTCTGAATGTGCTGCCTTTTCTCTGTTCAGCTTGATTAAGGGGCATTCAGACTCTTGCCGCCCTTAACGCAAGCTCCTAACGCGCGGGCGTTATGGCGCAACCTCCGATACTTTCTTGGGAAGGTCTCGGCCTCCAGCAAGGGGGACGATGGCTGCTGGGCGGTCCGGATCGCGATGATCTGGACCTGCATATCGGACCGCGTGACAGGCTCGCGCTGATCGGGCGCAATGGTGCTGGCAAGACCACTTTGCTCAAACTGATCGATGACCGCATCGAAGCGGATCGCGGCATGCGCAAGATCAAGCCGGGGACGCGGATCGTGTTTCTCGAGCAAGAGCCGGATTTCAAGGGCTATGAGACGCTGATGGATTTCGCGCTGGCTGGAGATGATGCACCTGCAGCGCATGAAGTCGAAGCCATCGCTGGCCAGCTCGGGATTGCAATGGATCGGCCCGCTTCCACTGCAAGCGGCGGCGAGAAGCGGCGTGCAGCCATTGCCCGCGCGCTGGCTATGGACCCTGATATCCTGCTACTTGACGAGCCGACCAACCATCTCGACCTGAGCGCGATTGACTGGCTGGAGGATTGGCTGAATCGCTACAAAGGCGCGTTCATCACAATCAGTCACGATCGGACGTTTCTCAAGCGATTGACCCGAGCGACCTTATGGCTCGACCGCGGAATTGTAAGGCGCAAGGAAGTCGGCTTTGGCGGCTATGAGGCATGGGAAGAGCAAGTCTATGCCGAGGAAGCCCGCGCTGCTGAAAAGCTGGATGCCAAGCTCAAGATCGAAGCGCATTGGCTGGAACGCGGCGTTACCGCTCGGCGCAAGCGCAATCAGGGCCGGCTTGAGAAACTTTGGGAAATGCGCGCGGCCCGCGCTGCAATGATTTCTGATAGCGGTACTGCCAAGCTGAAGCTTGCCAATGATGACGCGTTCAAATCGAAGTCCGTGATTGTCGCTGAAAGCGTTTCGAAGAGCTTTGGCGAACGCGCTGTCATCAAGGATTTTTCTTTGCGCGTGCAGCGCGGCGACCGGATCGGCATTGTCGGCGCTAACGGTGCTGGCAAGACGACGCTGCTGAAGATGCTGACGGGCGAACTGGTCCCTGACAGCGGCTCGGTGACGATTTCGAACAAGCTTTCGGGTGTTATGATCGACCAGCAGCGCAGCCTGTTGGGGCGCGGCAAGACTGTCCGTGAAGTGCTCGCGGAAGGCGGCGACTGGATCGATGTTCAAGGCAATCGCAAGCATGTTCAAGGCTACCTCAAAGAGTTTCTGTTCGATCCTAAGATCGTCGATAGCCCGGTCGATGCACTATCCGGCGGGGAGCGTTCGCGGCTGCTGCTCGCGAGAGAATTTGCGCGGACTGCCAACCTCTTAGTGCTCGATGAGCCCACCAATGATCTCGATCTGGAAACGCTGGATCTTCTGCAAGAGGTGATCGCAGATTTTGACGGCACGGTTCTGATCGTCAGCCATGATCGCGACTTCCTTGATCGCACTGTCACCATTACGCTGGGCCTTGACGGTTCCGGCCGCGTCGACATTGTCGCTGGCGGGTACGAGGACTGGGAAGCAAAGCGCCGCAAGCCCGTTATCGGCAAAGCGAAGGCGAGTAAGCCAAGCGAGGCTACAAACCCGCCACCATCCGCACCCCCTCCAAAGTCTGACAAACTCTCTTACAAGGACCAGCGCGACTACGAGTTGCTGCCCGCGCGGATCGAAGAGCTGGAAAGCGCCATTGCCAAAGGCGAAGCAATCCTGTCCGACCCTGACCTCTACACTTCCGACCCTCAGAAATTCGCAACGATTTCCAAGGGATTGGAGAACGCCCGCACGGAAAAGGACCAGGCCGAAGAGCGTTGGCTAGAGCTCGCGGAACGCGTGGAAGGCTAACCAACCGGCACAAAGAGGTTGCCCGGGAATATTATCCCGGGCGCATGGGTAACAAGATACCGCAGTTCAACCATTTGCCCGTGCGGGAAGCACTTTCGGGTTCTTCAAAACGAAAGCAGAAATCAGCGCTACAATCAATCCCACCGGAAATATCTCGATGAATGTAATCGGCAAGCGGAACAGCGGATTGTTGTACATCGCCATATTCTCTTCAATCGTATCGCGCTGCGCGGCATAATCAGCTTCGGAAAGCTCCTGCGCATCCAAGCTGGCAAGCATGCTGTTTTTGTAAGTCTCAACAAACGCAAAGTCAGTCGCGTGCAAAAACGCTTCCCATGTCACCATATAAAAAACGCCGGCAACCGCGGCGATGCCGATACCTACGCCAGCAGCCTGCGAAAACTTGATCACGCCGCCATGTTCGACATCGCGAAAGCGCTTGATCCCTATGAAGACTAAAGAGAGTACCGCCAGCATAACAGCATAGCCGGCCAGTTCTGATGAAGAGAGGTCATCAGTGCCCATCACCATCATGACCGCCAGCATGAATGCGATTACGACGACGCCGATAATACCACCATAAATGAGAGAATAACGAAACATTGCACATCTCCTTTTATTGGACGAGCAATCCTTCCCTCATCTGGTGCGCTAATCCTATCGCCCAAATGGGTGAATTCGACCATTTCACCCACTCTAACGAGGGTTATGGCAAGACCCCCAGCGATCGCGCCGTATCAACCGCTTTGCCTCGTCCTGTTACCTCTAACTTCATGTAAACATTAGCGATATGTGTCTTGACCGTATTGGGTGAAACGCCCAGATCGCGCGCAATTTCCTTATTGCTCGCGCCCGATGCCAGATGTTCGAGTATCTCGCATTCGCGGCGCGTCAGACCGAGCGAACCAATCGCTTTGTCATTACGTTCAAACGCCTCTCCTGCCGGCTTGGGCGTCAATTGCAGGCCAACCCAGATGCCCAGTGCAATGAAGATTACAGCAACGA
>WTKI01000217.1:6477-7887 GCA_011524425.1 Altererythrobacter sp.
GGCGTCAATTGCAGGCCAACCCAGATGCCCAGTGCAATGAAGATTACAGCAACGATGCCAATGTAGAGTTCACTTGGCATATTCATCAGCCAATGCCGGTACTGCGCCCATTGCAGAATCGCCGCCGCCAAAGCGAGCGCGCCGCCATAGATCAACCCGTAACGAAAGATCACACGGAACATATTTCCAAGGACTGCCAGATTGCACTTAAAGGGTCCAGTGTTCCCCGCTTTGCCCTGTGAAATGGGACACATGACACACAGTCCAAATGGAAAAATTTCGCTCAACTGATCCGATAGAAATCCGCCACGCGTTCCAGCGCCAATCGCAGCACCAGCTTGCCAGAGCGCGCGGGCCAGCCAAGCGCCCTTTCCGCTTCGGCAAGCGCTTCATTGGCACACACTACATGCCACAGCACATCGCTAAGGCCCTTACCCGCTTCCGCCAGAGCGCCATCAAAGCGCGCCTTTGCTGAAATCGCCCGCTCGCCGGCGGTCAAATCCTGCTCCCCGGTCGTCTTTGACCGCACGACATCCCAGCGCATCGTCACATTGGGCCCTAATTGCGCGCGCTCAAAGTCGCTCCGCAACCGCTCTCCCGCATCGAACAGCCGGTCATCCAGGTGCCCGCGCGCGTGCAGCCAGCTTAGCGGCGATTCAGCGAGGTTCACTGTGACCGTCCGCCGCTTGCCCTTGGCGCCGCTCCCCCGGATCGGGCCTTCTTCTGTCAGTTCACGTTCGACCAGTTTGCGCTGCATAAATCTCTCCTGTGCATGGACTAAGCTGGAAGACTTGCAATCTTTCGGTTCCTGTAGGAAAGATAAATAACCAATTCGGTTATGACTACATCGCTGCGGGAGAGGACTTCATGATCAATCGCATCAGAGCCATTCGCAAAGCCAAAGGGCTGACACTGGCCGAACTTGCCGCCGCGTGTTCGCCGCCCACAACCGCTCAAACTATTGGACGCTTAGAGACCGGGACACGCAATCTCTCGCTGAAATGGATGGACCGGATTGGCGCTGCGCTTGGCATAGATCCTGAGGAACTGGTGCGCTCTGATGAAAACGAGCCGGTCATGATTGTCGCAGAACTGGCAGCGGCCGGACCAGAAGCGCTCACCAAACCGCGAGAAGCCATTGCGCCAGGCGATATTGCAGGCGACGGCGAGCGCTTGGTGCTAGGCGTCACCGAAAGTGTGGGCGAGTTTCGCCCCGGCGACCAGCTATGGCTTAGGCAGATTGACCCGGAAGAGGCAGGTCTTGCGATTAACCGCGATGTACTGGTGCCCCGTCCTGGTGGACGCTTTGCCTTTGGCCGCTTGATTGACCGGCAAGGAACCCTTGTGGGCGTACTCCCACCAGGGAGCGGTCAGAAGCAGCAAGTGGTGGATTCGCCGCCTTGGATTGGC
>WTKI01000407.1 GCA_011524425.1 Altererythrobacter sp.
GCGCACGGGTTCTTGACCGGCCCGCAGTCCGATTGCGAAGAATTGTATCGGGTCGGCGGCGATGCGCCGACAGTATGGCTGAGGCAAGTGCATTCAGCCGATGTGATGCATGTGACAGAGCCTTTTGCTGAAGGCGCAAAGCCTGAAGCAGATGGCATGGTTACCGCCACCCACGGATTGCGGCTGGCCATAGTCACTGCTGACTGCGCGCCGGTTTTGTTGGAAGACCGTTATGCCGGCATCATCGGTGCAGCCCATGCCGGTTGGCGCGGCGCGCATGGAGGTGTGTTGGAGAATACTGTAGCCGCGATGGTGACTCTGGGCGCAACGCGCACAAACATAGCGGCAGTGATCGGGCCGTGCATCGCTCAAGCCAGCTATGAAGTCGACACGGGCTTTAAAGACCAGTTCACACTAGATGACGAGCGGTTCTTTGAAGACGGCCAGCCAGGCCATTTCCAGTTCGATTTGGAGGGCTATGCCGCATGGCGGCTGCAACAGGCCGGAGTGGGCCGGTTGCACTGCCTCGGTATTGATACCTACGCTAACACAAGCGACTTTTACTCCTATCGCAGAGCAACGCATCGCGGAGAGGCCACTGAGCGGCGACAGTTTAGTCTTATCGCGCTGGATTAGGCTGTGCGGAGCCGCTTGCACCAAAGCGAACGGGGCTTGATCAAAACACTGTTGGCATGAACCACCTTTGCGTCTATCAGCGCGCCCAAACTGGGGCCGCTACCATTTTCCAGCGTGTTCCGTTCCAAATATTGGCCAGTGGTGGATCGATTCACTTTCTGGCTTGTTATTTTCGTGACGTTTGGCCTTTCGCCAGACACTGTTGAGCAAGGTTTGATGAATGTCTGACACTTTGAGCACTGCGAACGGCGCTCCTGTTTCACCGGATGGTGAAGAGGGTGTGCGCCGCCGCGATTTCATTCATGTTGCCGCGGTGAGTTTCGCCGGGATTGGCGGCGCTGCGGTGGTCTATCCACTGGTTTCGCAGATGGCCCCCTCCGCCGACGTCTTGGCTGCCAGCAGCACGGAAATTGACGTTTCCGCGATTGAGCCGGGCCAAGCTATCAAAGGCGAATTTCGCAAGCAGCCTTTGTTCGTTCGCCGTTTGACGCAAGCCGAAATTGATGAAGCGAACGCAGTGGACGTATCGTCCTTGCGTGATGCAGAATCGCTGGCAGATCGAACGAAGCCAGGCCGTGAAGACATGCTTGTCACTATGGGCCTGTGTACGCACCTCGGCTGTGTTCCTCTTGGCGCGGCTGAAGGCGAGAACAAAGGCGAATATAACGGCTATTTCTGCCCTTGCCACGGCTCGCACTACGACACTGCTGGCCGGATCCGTAAAGGTCCCGCTCCGACGAACCTTGCGGTTCCAGAATATGAATTCACTTCTGACAGCGTTATTCGCGTCGGCTGATATCAGAGAGATTTGACATGAGTTTTGCCTGGGCACGCCAGTACGAACCGCAAAACGGTTTCATGAAGTGGATGGACGAGCGTCTTCCGCTTCCCCGCCTTGTATATAACGCCGTTGGCGCCGGATATCCGGTGCCGCGCAATCTGAACTACATGTGGAACTTCGGCGTTCTGGCCGGTTTCTTCCTCGTCTTTCAGATCATCACTGGCGTCGTGCTTGCAATGCATTATGCGGCGAACCAGCTGGTGGCGTTCGAGACGGTTGAGCACATTATGCGCAACGTCAATTTCGGTTGGCTGATGCGCTATGCACACGCCAACGGTGCCAGCTTTTTCTTCATTGTGATTTACCTCCATATCTTCCGCGGGTTCTTTTACTCATCGTATAAAGCGCCGCGCGAAATGATCTGGCTTTTGGGTGTGGTCATCTTCCTTCTGATGATGGCGACAGCCTTTATGGGTTATGTCCTGCCTTGGGGTCAGATGAGCTATTGGGGCGCGCAGGTTATTACAGGCCTGTTTGGCGCAATCCCGCTGGTGGGTGAGCAATTGCAGATCTGGATCTTGGGCGGTTATGCCCCAGACAACGCGGCGCTGAACCGGTTCTTCAGCCTGCACTTCCTGCTGCCCTTCGTGATTGCAGGCGTTGTGATCCTGCATATCTGGGCGCTGCACATTCCAGGCTCTTCAAACCCGACTGGCATCGAAGTGAAAAGCGAAAGCGACACTGTGCCTTTCCACCCTTACTACACATCGAAAGACGGCTTCGGATTGGGCTTGATCCTGATCTTTTTCGCAATCGTTGTATTCTATTTCCCGACCACTTTGGGCCATGCGGAAAACTACATCGAAGCGAACCCGCTTTCGACGCCGGCGCTGATTGTTCCGGAATGGTATTTCTATCCATTCTACGCAATCCTGCGGGCTTTCACATTCGACCTGACAATCCCGTTCACCGGAATTGTTCTGATCCCTGCCAAGCTGCTGGGCGTGGTCGCAATGTTCGGTTCGATCCTGATCTGGTTCTTCTTGCCATGGCTTGACAAAGGCCCAGTGCGTTCAGGCCATTATCGCCCGACATTCCGCAAGTTCTTCTGGTTTGGCCTCATTCCGTGCATGGCAGTGCTGTTCTATTGCGGCGGTGCGCCAGCACAAGAGCCGTTCATCATGCTGAGCCAGATCGCAACGGCTTACTACTTCCTACACTTCCTGGTGATCTTGCCGATCCTCAGCTCGATCGAGAAGACTGAACCGCTTCCGTATTCGATAACGGAAGCCGTGCTGGGTAAAGACAATTCTGCTGCTTCTGCTGCAGCGCAGCCGGCCGAATAAGCCGCGAAGACTGGATAGAGAGAGACACTAACCATGATCCGTTTAGGCGCAATCGCAATCGGCTTGTTCTTCGCTGCAGTGGCCTTGTGGTCATTCGGCAAAGGCGCTTACATTAACTTCACAGAGCCTGCTGAGAAGCCGGCCTATTACGCTTTCAAGAAGAAAGCCGAAGGCCCCGATGAAGCGTTCAGCTTTGAAGGTCCGTTTGGCACTTGGGACACGCAGCAGCTGCAGCGCGGCTACCAAGTTTACAAAGAAGTGTGCGCGGCTTGCCACTCCATCCAGTATGTCGCGCTGCGCAATCTGGAAGAGCTTGGCTACAACGAAGCTGAGATCAAACAGGAAGCTTCGACCTACAACATTCCGGTCTATGACGAATCTTTGGCTGAAGTTGAAACCCGCCCGGGTTTGCCAACCGACAATTTCCCTGCTGTGCCTTACTTCGGCGCAGGCGAACCGCCTGACCTCTCGCTGATCACTAAGGCGCGCAATAATGGCGTCGATTATCTCTATTCGCTGCTGACAGGTTATGGCGAGCCAGATCCAGAATTGCTCGCGGCAAACCCGGATTTTGAAGTGCCTGCTGGGCTCTATTTCAATCCGTATTTTGCGAATGTGAACTTGTCGATGGCGCCGCCGCTGATCGTGGACGGTCAAGTGACTTACAATGACGGGACGGACGCAACTGTCAGCCAAATGGCTAAGGATGTGACAGCGTTCCTTACCTGGACGGCAGAGCCACGCTTGATCAAGCGTAAGCAGACCGGCTGGCCTGTAATCGGCTTCCTGATCTTCGCTACGATCCTTGCCTATCTGTCGAAGAAGCAGATCTGGTCAGCGGTCAAACCGCGCAAGGACTAAGCGATCTCGCTTAAGCTGGAAATTCAGTGCCCCGCTCTCCGATCTGGATGGCGGGGCACTTCACTTTGAGGGAGGAAGCGCCTTAGATGACACCAGATGATCTCAAAGCTCTTATCCGCACCATTGCGGACTTCCCAGAGCCCGGCATTCAATTTCGCGACATCACTACGCTGATTGCGGATGGTGAAGGGCTTAAAGCATCGGTGCGGCTGCTCGCAGAGCGGGTTGAGGCCAGCGGCGCGCAGGCCATTGCCGGAATGGAAGCGCGCGGCTTTATCTTCGGCGCAGCTGTCGCGGTGGAGTTGGGTCTGGGTTTCATCCCGGTGCGCAAGCCGGGAAAACTCCCTGTCGAGACAATAGGGATCGATTATGCGCTGGAATACGGCACGGACCGTCTGGAGATTGATCCCAGCGCGATTGCCGCTCAGCAGAACATTGCCATTGTCGATGATTTGATCGCCACTGGCGGAACAGCACTCGCTGCAGCACAATTGCTGCGTCAGGCAGGCGCGGCCATCTCGCATGCACACTTCGTCATCGACCTGCCAGAGCTTGGCGGGGCGAACAAACTGCGCGAGGCCGATGTTGCGGTCGATGCCTTGATGGATTTTGAAGGAGCGTAATCGCTCGAGCCTGGTTTGGCTCGCTCAGCTTAGCTTAGAGACTTCCGCCAGCACACGCTCTGCCCATTCAGGCCGGCAAATCAGCAAGTCCGGCAGATAAGTGTCCTGCTGGTTGTAGACCATTGGCGAGCCGTCAATCCGGCTGCAATGCAAACCAAAGGCTTTGGCTACTGCCACTGGCGCGCAGCTATCCCATTCATACTGGCCGCCGGAATGCAGGTAGATTTCCGCTTCGCCGCGCACAACCGCCATCGCTTTTGCGCCCGCGCTACCCATCCCGACCAGTTCACCGCCAATGGCTTCTGATACTGCGACAGCTTCTGCCGCGGGGCGCGTGCGGCTGACGACCAGTCGCGGCTTATCTGCCATGGCCGGGAGCGGCGCAGGCTCATCCGTGCGCAGCACCACACCCCCATCCAGCCCCGGCAAAGCAACGGCACCTGTGGTGGCAACGCCATCAATCGCAAGTCCCACATGCACGGCCCAGTCGCTGCGTTCCTCGCCATATTCGCGGGTCCCGTCGACCGGATCAACGATCCACACGCGGCTCATAGAACAGCGTGCTGTGTCATCCTTTTCCTCTTCGGAGAGCAAGCCATCGTCAGGCCGCGCAGCGCGTAGCGCATGGCACAAAAACTGATTGGCGGTTGCATCGCCTGCCTTGCCAAGCGCCTTGCCTTCGAAAACGCCGCTCGCGCGTACATCGAGCAGGATACGGCCTGCCACTTGCGCAAGGTGTGCGGCCAGTTCTGCGTCGCTCATCAAGGCATGCGTCATGCTTGCTCCTTCACCATGCCCCACGAGATATTCGCCCAGGCGCGCTCGTGGAAGTAATACAGCACCATTTTCGTCAGCACTTCAGTGACAGCAATGGCGCTGGCCGCTTTCACGCTGCTGGTAAACAGCCAGCTTAGCAAAAATGTATCGAGGCTGCCCAAGATTCGCCAGCTCATTGCTTTCGCAAAAGAGCGGCTATGTGCCTCGCGGCCCTGAAACAGGAGCATGTCGAAGAATTCCTAAAGTGTTGGCGCTTATTTGAGCGGGAGGATTTTGCTGATCACATAATCCGCTGCTTCTTCCACGCTCATTTCCACCGTGTTGACGCGGATTTCGGCATTCTCAGGTTCTTCATAGGGACTGTCGATCCCAGTGAAGTTCTTAAGCTCGCCCGAGCGCGCTTTCTTGTACAGGCCTTTGACATCGCGTCCTTCGGCAACTTCGAGCGGTGTATCGACGAAGACTTCTATGAATTCGCCTTCTCCCATCATTTCGCGCACCATGCGGCGCTCAGCCTTGAACGGACTGATGAAAGCGGTGAGCACAATCAAGCCAGCATCGGTCATCAGCTTCGCCACTTCGCCAACGCGCCGGATGTTTTCAATCCGGTCGGCCTCTGTGAAGCCCAGATCCTTGTTGAGCCCATGGCGCACATTGTCGCCATCAAGCAGGAAAGTGTGCCGGTTCATCAGATTAAGGCGCTGCTCAACTGCATTGGCGATCGTCGACTTGCCAGAGCCTGAGAGCCCAGTGAACCACAGCACACGTGGTTTCTGGTTCTTCATCGCCGCATGATCGTCACGCGTGATAGTAGTCGGCTGCCAATGTACATTCTGCGCGCGCCGCAAGCTGAAATGTATGAGGCCTGCTGCAACCGTCGCATGGCTGAACTTGTCGATCAGGATGAAGCCGCCCATTGCGCGGCTTTCCTCATAGGCTTCAAAAGTGATCGCACGGTCTGTGGTGAGCTCAGCAACACCAATGCTATTAAGGTCAAGCGTCTTCGCAGCCAGATGCTCAAAGCTCTCCATGCAGATTTCATATTTCGGCGCAGCAAGGCGGGCGCTGACCATCTGGCTGCCAATTTTCAGCCAATAGTCGCGGCCTGGCTTAAGCGCGTCTTCGCCCATCCAGATGATGGTGCTTTCAAACTGGTCCGATGCCTCCGGCGGGTCTTCTGCAGTGGCGATGACATCACCGCGCGAACAGTCCACTTCGTCTGCCAAAGTGATGGTGACCGATTGCCCGGCCACTGCCTCATCCTGCTCGCCATCAAAGGTGACGATCGATTTGACAGTGCTGGTCTTGCCAGCAGGCACAATCCGCACTGCATCGCCCGGCTTCACTGTGCCGCCAGAGATAAGCCCCGTAAAACCGCGGAAGTCCAGATTTGGACGGTTCACCCATTGCACCGGCATGCGGAAAGACCGTGCTTGTGCGGCGGTGTTCGCCAGATCAACGGTTTCCAGATGTTCGATCAAGGACGGTCCTGAATACCACGGCGTGTTGCTCGACGGCGAAGCAGTAATATTGTCGCCTTTGAACCCGCTGATCGGAATAGCGGTGAAATCCTCGATCCCTACTTCCGCTGCGAAAGCGCGATAGTCTTCGACAATCGCATCAAATGTCGCTTGATCGTAATCGATCAAATCCATCTTGTTTACAGCCAGCACCAAATGTTTGATGCCAAGCAAATGGCAGATGTAGCTGTGGCGGCGCGTTTGGACGAGCATGCCTTTACGCGCATCGACCAGAATGACCGCTAAGTCTGCCGTCGAAGCGCCAGTTGCCATATTGCGGGTGTATTGTTCGTGCCCAGGGCAGTCTGCGACGATGAACTTGCGTTTCTCGGTGGCGAAAAAGCGATAGGCCACATCGATGGTTATGCCTTGCTCGCGCTCGGCCGCAAGACCATCAACCAGCAAAGCAAAGTCTATCTCCTCGCCTTGCGTGCCAACTTTCTTGCTGTCTGTTTCCAGTGCGGCCAACTGATCTTCAAAGATCATCTTGGAATCATAGAGCAAGCGGCCGATCAGAGTGGATTTGCCGTCGTCCACGCTGCCGCATGTTATGAAGCGCAACAGTTGCTTGTTCTGATGCGTGTGGAGATAGGCATCGATATCTTCTGCGATCAGAGCTTCGGCCTGATAGGCATTTTGAGAGGCGTCGGTCATCAGAAATACCCCTCCTGCTTCTTCGCTTCCATTGAAGCGCTTTCACCTTTGTCAATTGCGCGCCCTTGCCGTTCGGAACCGGTGGCGAGCAGCATTTCCTGGATGATCTCAGAAAGGTCTGTTGCTTCGCTTTGGGTAGCGCCTGTCAGCGGATAGCAGCCCAGAGTTCGGAAGCGGACATGACGCTCAACAACTTCTTCGCCTTCTTCAAAACGGAACCGGTCATCATCGACCACAAGGATCAGCCCGTCGCGTTCGACTGTGGGACGCTTGGCTGAGTAATAGAGCGGAACGATTTCGATCTTCTCTGCCAGGATATATTGCCAGATATCCAGCTCAGTCCAATTGGACAGCGGGAAGACGCGAATGCTTTCGCCATCTTTCTTTTTAGCATTGTAGAGGTTCCACAGCTCGGGACGCTGGTTCTTCGGGTCCCAGCGATGGGCGGCGTTGCGGAATGAGAACACACGCTCTTTTGCGCGTGCTTTCTCTTCATCGCGGCGGCCACCGCCAAAGGCTGCATCAAAGCCATGCTCTGTCAGTGCGCGCTTTAGCGGATCGGTCAGTTGCGCTTGCGAATACAATGCGCTGCCGGTGTCAAACGGATTGATCCCTTGCGCTTCAGCCTCTTCATTTTCAGCAACGATCAGCTTGAGGTCGTAGTCCTTCACAGTCTTGTCGCGGTG
>WTKI01000284.1 GCA_011524425.1 Altererythrobacter sp.
TATCCCACTCTTCGACCTGTGACGCGTCCAGGTCATCGGAATAGACAAGGTCATCGACGTCAAAGACATCTTCCATCAGCTCAGTGATCGTCTCTGCAATTTCAGCGCGTTCCATGGTGCTGGCCTCAAGTGGGAGAATGGTGGAAGCCCCTCGAAGGGATTACAGAGGGTCGTTAGTGACTAATTGTGCTGCGGGGAAGGTCTTTCCTATGCTCAGCAAACAGGAAATGCCATTGTGCACTCTTGATTAGCGACGAAATGCATCGGTGCTTGGCCCAAACGTGTGCGAATGACATTACGCCAGGCAGACAAGGCGATCTTGAAATAATGGCGCACCCGACAGGATTCGAACCTGTGACCTCTGCCTTCGGAGGGCAGCGCTCTATCCAGCTGAGCTACGGGTGCTAGCGGATTGGAAAAGCCCTTTCGGCATTGCCTTTCCCACCACAGTGCGACGGGCGCTTAGCAAAGCATCCTTTGCCGTGCCAACAAAAAAGGCTGCGGATGTAGGTTCAGCCAAGCGCAACTCACTCTGGGCATGTTAGGCTTTCGGTAAGTGAATCTCGCTTAACCTTAGTCCCGTCATGACAGCGATCGAGTCACCGGAACAACTAAAGGCCATGCGCGAAGCGCTGGCTGAGCGCCGCCCATTGTCAAAAAGGTGGCGCGAATTGCACACGCTTGGACAGCTCATCGCAGTCAAAGCCCAGCTTTCCAGCGAGCCATTCGAAGGGCGGCTGGCTGATTTTCCTGACGCCATTGTGGATGCCGCGCCATGGCACCGCGACCTTGCTGAACAAGCGCTGGAAGATATTGATGCGATGCTGCAACCAGGCCTTACCGCTTTGCAGGCTATCGAGGCCCGAGGGCACGATGCGACCGCGCCAGCTCTCGCGCTCTGGCGAGAATTCTACAATGCGCGTGAAGGCTTGCTGGGGCTGGTTCAATCAAGCACTAAGGCTTCAGCGGAATAGTTCCTCACACTGAGACCGCCTCTCCAATAAGGTTGGGATTGGGCGGCTAAGCGAAGCTTGACGGCGTTCGCTATATGTTCCAGCATAGGTTTATGCAGATTGCCGATTCCCATTCTCGCTCCCTTATCAGCGTAGATTCGTCCGGATCAAGCGAACCGGCTGCTCTTGATGCTGCGGCAGTTACGCGCGGGATCGCGCGTTTATTCGCGCGCAATGACATTTGGTGCTTGCCAGAAATGCCTTTGCGAGGTGGGCGGCGCGCGGACATGATGGGTGTCGATCCCAAGGGCCATGTGATCATCGTGGAAATCAAGACGGCTCGCAGTGACTTGCTGGGCGACACAAAATGGCCCGATTACCTGGAACATTGTGACCGCTTTTTCTGGGGGCTTGCACCAGGACTGGATCGAAGCCCGCTAGAAGGTAGCGATTACAGGCCGGAATGCTGCGGTGTCATTGTTGCGGATGGATATGATGCGGAGATTGTGCGGCCGGCCCCATTGCACCCGCTGGCCGCAGCAAGGCGCAAAGTCGAAGTGGAACGCCTCGCTCGCACTGCCTTGCGCAGGCATAGCATCGCCAGCGATAGCGAGCTTGCGCCCTATTTTCGTGGGGAATGATCGCCGCTTAGATGGTTGCTTCTGTTAAGACCTTTCGCGCATAGAGCACGAATGGATGCGAGTGGGTCACCATTATTGGCAGCAACATTAGGCGTGCTGGGCATGACCGCAATGATCGCTGCCCGCTATATGGCGAGCAGCGGATTGTTCGCTGTCCTGACGCAGAAAGTGAAGCCTGGCCTTTATCAAGGCATGGGAGGGCAGATACGGCGAGAGATCAGCTGGTCGCTGGCATCAGCTGCCATTTATGGCCTTCCTGCCGGCATCCTTGCCTGGGGCTGGAACAACCATGGCTGGACCAAAGTTTATTCGGACTTCAGCGAGTATTCGCTTTGGTATCTGCCGGCCTCGCTTCTGATCTATCTTTTTGCACACGACACATGGTTTTATTGGACGCATCGCCTTTTCCACGACCCAAAGTGGTTTCGCCGCGCGCATGCCGTTCACCATTCCAGCAAGCCGCCGACTGCATGGGCGGCGATGAATTTCCATCCGATCGAAGCGCTGAGCGGTGCGATCGTCATTCCAGCGCTCGTGCTTATCGTTCCAATCCATGTCAGCATGCTGATCACTGTGCTGGTGATCATGACTGTCATGGGCGTCACTAACCACATGGGTTGGGAGATGTTTCCGCGCGCGCTTGTTCATTCAAGGTTTGGCAATTGGGTGATAACGGCCAGCCATCATGAAAAACATCACGAAGAGTACACTTGCAACTACGGTCTTTACTTCCGCTTCTGGGACAAGTTGTGCGGGACCGATCGCGGACTCTCTGTGAAATTGGCGCAGAGAGGTCCGGCATGAAAGTCGTAACAGGATTGGCAGCACTAGGAATTGCAAGCGGGCTTGGCCTTGGCATGCCGTCTGCCGCTCAAGAACAAGAACCGGCTGCAAGCGATGGTACAGTGGTCATCGCGATCACTAACCTTCGCAACACCAAAGGCGTAATTCGCGCTTGTATGACCACCAATCCGGATATCTTCCCGCGCTGCCGCGAAGATCCTGCCTCGCACCGTACGGTGGTGAA
This sequence comes from Altererythrobacter sp., assembly GCA_011524425.1. Lineage (GTDB taxonomy): Bacteria > Pseudomonadota > Alphaproteobacteria > Sphingomonadales > Sphingomonadaceae > Erythrobacter. The sequence continues at coordinate 2,622 of WTKI01000284.1, forward strand.
GGCGGGGGAAAACGTTACCTTCACATTCAGCGGAGTGAAGCCGGGTCGCTATTCGGTCGCGCTGCTGCATGACGAGAATGATAACGGTAAAGCGGACCGGGCCTTGCTCGGAATGATGCCGAAAGAAGGCTTTGGCTTCTCCCAGGACGCGCCGGTCCGGATGGGCCCGCCAAGTTTCAATGACGCCGCATTTGATTTTGACGGGAGTGCGGCTGAACTGACGATAAAAATGCGCTATCTGCTCTGACGCTATCCGCTCTGAAAAGGCGTGGGTGGAGCCCACAAGACAACTTTCTGAGACAACTTAACGCTATGTTTACCATGGCGGTCCAGAACGCCTGTGAAGAATTATTTTTCGGGGGCAATTTTGGTCATGGACACGTTGCGCGGACCATTCGATACGAATGATCTTTATGACGACACCGTTGATTTCGACGCCGTGGATGACGACGGTGCGAATGACCTTCCGCCATCGCCCATAGGGCAAGACGAGCGCCGCATGCAGGTGCGCGCTTACAACCATTGGGCGAGCCAATTAGGCGACGGCAATTTCCCGTCTATTGAAGATCTGGAGCCAGCCGAGATCGATGACTTCGGTCCCTACTCCGTGCTGCTCGATTTCTCTAAAGGGATCGAAGACCCAGCGATCCAGTTCCTGGGAACTGAACTTGCTACGGAATGCGGTACTGAAACGCAGATCAAGCAGCTTTCAGACGTGCCAAGTCGCTCGCTGCTCAGCCGTATCACTGACCATTACATGCAGATCCTTGCCAATCAGGCACCGATTGGATTCGAAGCAGAGTTCATCAATGATGCTGGCATCACTATCATGTATCGCGGCATTTTACTGCCCTATTCCAGCGATGAAGAGACCATCGATTTCATCTATGGCGTGATCAACTGGAAGGAAATGGCCGACCGTTTGACGGCTGATGAGCTCTTGCTTGAAATCGACCATGCACTCGAAGGCGGTCAGCCGCCAGAGGCCGAGGAAGTTGACAATGAGGAAAGCGCGCCATCGCCGCTGGAACTGACCGATGGCTGGGCGGATGGCCCAAGCGAGGCGGATGAGCATTTCGATGCAGCGCAGGAAGAAGACTTGGCGCCTGCTGCCGCTGTTGATCTGGATGGCACAGAAATACCGGCGCCAGACTTCGGTCAGTTTGCCTTAGGCGATGACGACGATGACGGCGAAGAAGAGGCCAATTATGATTTTGCCTCTTTGACTGATCATGTCGCGCCACCAAAGCCAAAAATGGACGCGCTTGAACTGGGACCGGAAGACGTCGCTAGCCAGCAAGACCTCTGGTCCGTCGAGCCTGTCGCAGAAGATATGTCCCATGACGAAGCCGACGCGATCGAACTGGCAGAAGCCAGCCCGTCAGATATGCAAGAGCTGGAGCTCGAAGACGACGTGCTAGAGCTGGCTGAGCCAGTCGACGCTTTGGATCTTTCGGAAGCTCTCAGTGCACCGGAAATGGAAACTCTGCCTGCAGCAGAAGAAGTACTTCCTCTTGCCGCAGCGCAATTCGATGCTGAAGCAGGTCTGCATGATTGCCTCGCCTCGGCCCGTGAACTGGCGGAAACAGCGCGCACATGTGAAGACCGCAGCCGAAGCGCGCTTTACGCGGCTGTTGGTCGCGCATACGATGTGTCCCTTGCGGCTATTGATGCACCGGAAGACTATGCTGAGCTGATCGCAGAGAACGGCCTTAGCGTTCAGGAACGCGCGCCGATGACACCAATTGTGAAGCTCGTTTTTGGCGCAGATTATGACAAGACGCGCCTGACCGAATACGCCGCCGTGCTTAGCCATGCGCACCGCGTCGGCATAGAGCGGGGTGCATTGGCAGAGGTCCTCAGCGATGCAGAAGGCGGTCTGAAAGGCCTGGTTGCCGAGGAACGCCGGCTCCGCAAGGAAGAGGCAGGTCAGATCGTTGAGCCTAAGAACGCTGTGCGTTCTGCGCTAGCAAAGAAGTTGCGCAAGCTTGATCCGCAAGAACTTGCTGACCTAGCGACAGAAGGTCCGGAATTCGGCTTAGTCATGATCCGCCGCACACCTGCAGGTGATGTGGAATTGATTGGCGAGATCGAGCAGGACATTGCGCTGGTTGAACGCGCTGCCCGCAAATTGCTAGGCTAAAGCGCTCTCTAGCCGTTCAAAAGTCGCTATCGACCACACGCCTATTGCAGGCCGTTCAATGTGCACGCTACTGGCGTGATCATGACTGCTATCAAGGGCCGAGGGCTTCGCTTCATGATATGGACTCTTGCGATATTCGCAGCTCTTGCGCTTGCCGGTTATGCTGCCTTGCAAATTGCAATCGCGCGCAATGGGCCAGCTGTGCTGGACACAGTAGACAGAATTACATCGCGCGCAGCTAACATTGAACGAATGGAAACTGTGCGATTTGGCGAGCATCCAGCACAAAAGCTGGTGGTGCTGCGTCAACAGGGGCTAGCCCCTGACGCCATGCAGCCTGTTGTCGTGTTCCAGCATGGCGGAAGCTGGAAGAACGGCGACCCGGAAGATTACAGCTTTATCGGACGCAGCTTCGCCCCGCATGGGTTTGTGGCAGTTGTGACCGGCTACCGCCTCGGTGAAGACGGCAAGTTTCCGGCTATGCTTGAAGATGGGGCGGCAGCTCTGGCTTGGATCCGCACCAATATTGCGGCCTTGGGCGGGAACCCCGATCACATCGTGTTGATGGGACACTCAGCCGGAGCTTATAACGTCGGCATGCTGGCTCTGGATCAGCGCTGGCTAGAGCGCGAGAATGTGCCGTTTGGTTCTGTACGCGGAGTTGTCGGGCTGGCTGGCCCTTATGATTTCTACCCGTTTGACAGCGAAAGCACGCAGGCGACCTTTGGGGAATTCGACGATCCTGACGCAACGCAGCCGGTGAACTTTAGCCATGCCGACGCACCGCCGTTCCTGCTGGTCCATGGAGAGCAGGACACCACTGTGCGAGCACGCAACTCGCACGCTCTTCTTGCGCATTTGAAGTCTACTGGCGTTAGCGCGCAACTGCTGACATTCAGCGAGATGGATCACACAGCACCGTTGCTGCGTCTGGCGAGCCCATGGCGACGCGATGGCGAAATGCATGAGGCGATCCGTCAATTCATTGCTAACCCTCAGACTTCAGTTCCGGTTCAGGGGAAAATGCGTTAAAGGCTGGCGCATGCGGATATTAGCTTGGCCTCTTGCTCTCATTGCGAGCCTCGCGCTCGCCATTCAACCGGTTGCAGCGCAATCCATCCTGCGCGATGCAGAGACCGAAGCGCTGCTTGATGATATGGCAGCGCCTTTGGTCGAAGCGGCTGGGCTCGAACCAAGCAATGTGGACATGGTCCTCATCAATGACTCGTCGATCAACGCTTTTGTCGCTGGCGGCCAAGCAATCTATATTCACGCTGGTCTGCTGGATGCAGCGGACACCGCTAATGAAGTGCAAGGTGTGATCGCTCACGAACTGGGCCATATCACAGGCGGTCACGTAGTGCGCTTTAGCGAAGGAGCAAACGCGGCCGGCAATATCTCTATCCTCAGCCTGCTGCTCGGCGTTGGAGCCGCTTTGGCAGGTGCGGGCGAAGCCGGAATCGGCATTATTCAGGCAGGACAACGCGCGGCATTGGGTAAATTTCTCGCCTATAGCCGCGTACAGGAATCCGCCGCCGATGCAGCCGGCGCAGAGTATCTCTCAACCGCTGGTATTTCAGGTCGCGGATCGCTGACATTCTTCGGCAAGCTGCGCAGCCAGGAATTTCGCTATGGCCGCAGCCAGGACGATGAAGCCGCCTTCACCCGGACACACCCTTTGTCAGGCGACCGTATTGCGCGGTTAAGAGAAACCTATGTCCGCGATCCCGCATGGGATGCGCCGGATGATCTTGAAATACAGGCGCGGTTTGTGCGCATGAAAGCGAAGCTGTCTGGCTTCTTGGATCCTTCGGAACGCACTCTGGCGAAGTTTCCCGCCAGCGACACTTCAATCGGTGCCCGCTATGCGCGCGCCTATGCCTATCACAAGGCAGCGCAAGTCGATCTGGCTTTAGCGGAAGCAGACGCATTGTTGGCTACCGCGCCCAATGATCCCTATTTTCTAGAGCTTAAAGGGCAGGTCTTACTGGAATCAGGGCGACCGGTCGATGCGCTTGAACCTTTGCGCAGGGCAACCCGGATCACCAATTCACAGCCTCTAATCGCCTCTATGTTTGGTCACGCATTGATTGCGACGGAAGATGAAACCAACCATCCCGAAGCTGAGCGCGTTCTGCGCGCCGCCGTTTCTCGCGACCGTCTCAATCCGTTCGCATGGTATCAGCTCGGTGTTGTCTACGCCGCCCGCGGAGATTTAGCCCGCGCGCGTTTGGCCAGCGCCGAACAGCAAGTCATGACACGGCGATATCCCGACGCCTTGCGAAGCGCTCAAGCAGCAGAAGCAGGCCTGCCGGTGGGCTCGCCGGACTGGATCAGAGCGCAGGACATTTCGCTTCAGGCCCGTGCCGCGCTGGAACAGATACGGGATTCCCAATAGTACGAGGCATAGCGCTTCGCGCATAAGGGGCGACAGTTTGCGCTTGCAGCGCGCATTTCAGGTGGATTGAACAATGAAACAGCTTCTCACAAATGCAGTGCTGGCCTTGGCTTGTGGTTTTCTCGGGGCCGCAACCTGGTCGGCTACCGGTCTCGCTGACAAGCGCACAGAAGCTTATCTAATGGACAATCCGCAAATCCTGCCGGCCATGGTTCAGGCCTTTGAAGAGCAGGAGGCCAAGGATCGCCTCGCGCGGATGGACAACCAGGTCTACAAGCCATTCCCCGGTGCTGTTCTCGGCAATCCCAACGGGTCAAAAGTGCTGGTGGAGTTTACAGATTACAACTGCCCATTCTGTAAGACGAGCAGCCAAGATGTTGCCGCGCTGATCGAGCAGGATCCTGAAGTCAAAGTCGTGATCCGCGAATTTCCTATCTTTCAAGGCAGCGACATCGCCTCGCGTATGGCGCTGGCCGCCGCTGAACAAGACAAGTTCGCTGAGTTTCACAAAGCGATGTTCGACTTGGCTCCTGCCTCTGCTGCAAGTGTCCGCGAAGCTGCTGAGCGCGCCGGTCTCGATCTGGAGCGCGCGCGAGCCTTTGGCCAATCGCGGGTTGTCGAAGCAGAACTGCGGAACAATTCGTTGATGGCGCAGCAATTGGGCTTTGGTGGAACACCCAGCTGGATCGCTGGCGGCCGCGCCTTTGAAG
>WTKI01000017.1 GCA_011524425.1 Altererythrobacter sp.
ACCTCATGCATGTCGTAAGGCTGGTTCGCATTGTCCGGAACCAGCGTGTCGAGGCTCTCTTCCATGCGGTCCCACGGATCGCTGGTCGGGCGCTCGGGCACTTGCTCGCGATTGGAAAGCGGCAGATAGTCGAAGAAATTGCGCGTCGCCATCAGCGCTTCGATGTCATTCTCGAACGCGATGTCGGCGACCGAGGTTTTGGTCGTATGCGTTACCGCCCCGCCAAGCTCTTCCTGCGTGACTTCCTCATTCGTCACGGTCTTCACGACTTCTGGCCCGGTGACGAACATGTAAGAACTGTCTTTCACCATGAAGATGAAGTCCGTCATGGCGGGCGAGTACACCGCCCCGCCCGCGCATGGCCCCATGATCACGCTGATTTGCGGGACGACGCCGGATGCGAGCACGTTCTGCTGGAACACCTCGGCATAGCCGCCAAGGGATGCCACACCTTCCTGAATGCGCGCGCCGCCGCTGTCATTAAGGCCGATGACAGGCGCGCCGACCTTCATCGCGGTTTCCATGACTTTGCAGATTTTCTCTGCATGGCGCTTGGACAGAGAGCCGCCGAACACAGTGAAATCCTGGCTGAACACATAAACCAACCGGCCATTGATCGTGCCGCTGCCAGTCACCACGCCATCGCCGGGGATCTTCTGGTCCTGCATGCCGAAGTCGACGCAGTCATGTTCGACATAGGTGTCGATTTCTTCGAATGAACCTTCGTCGAGCAGCACGTCCAGACGTTCGCGGGCGGTTAGTTTGCCCTTGGCGTGCTGTGCATCGATGCGCTTTTGCCCACCGCCCAAGCGTGCGGCTTCGCGGCGGCGTTCCATTTCAGCGATATTGGCGGACATTGAGGCCCCTAATCCTGTGATTACCTATGCACAAAAGCGCCTAGCGAGCGGAGGGGTGAAGCGTCAATGTCACAAAACTGTGAGGGGTGACAGAAATCGAAGCGTGTTCGTAGCGCGGTTAGAAGCGTAGAGTAACGCCTTTAGCAAGCGCCGGTGACAGCGATTCCGCTATTCTCAGCGCTTTAGTCAGCCCGATATTGGCTTCATCGCGATCCCTCTCAATCGCAACGAGAATGTGCCGCGCGCATTCTTCTGCGGGCATTTTCTTCATCGGATTGCCATCGTTCATCTGCGTATCGACAACCGGCGGAAGCGCTTCGATCACTTGAATGTTGGTGTCTTTGAGCTGTTCACGCAGGCCGAGGGTATAAAAACGCAAAGCCGCTTTGGTCGCGCAATAAACCGGAGTTCTTGCAGCTGGCGCGATCGCAAGACCGCTAGTGACGTTCACGATAGTGGCTTGCGGCCGCGCCTTGAGCAGCTCGATCAAGCCCACTGTTAGGCGGATAGGCGCATTGAGATTGGCGTAGATGCAGTTATCCGCCGCATCCGCATCAGGTTTAGACTTACGAAAATCGTGATCGACAAGCTGCCCTGCATTGTTGATGAGGACATCGAGCGCGCGCTCGCCCCATCTAGCGATCAACGCATCGACCCCTTGCGGGTTCGAAAGGTCGGCTTCGATCACTTCAAAGCCCTCTTCGCGCATCGCATCAAGCCGCTCGGCATTGCGCCCGGTAAGCACGACTTGCGCACCTTTGTCCTTCAATTGGCGAGCCAGTTCGCGCCCAATCCCTGCGCTGCCACCGGTTAGCAATAAGGTCTTGCCATCAAGGTCCATGCGAGCCTCCTATTTCAGCAGGACAAGTTCTTCCGCCATGGTCGGATGAATGGCTGTCGTTGCGTCAAAATCCGCCTTGGTAAGCCCGGCTTTGATCGCCACCGCAGCAGCTTGAATAATCTCAGCCGATTCCGGCCCAATCATATGAATACCAAGCACTTTGTCCGAAGCTGCATCAGTGATCATCTTGTAAAAGCCGCGCTCCATCCGGGGTGAGAAGATGTTTTTCATCGGGCGGAAATCGGAAGTGTAGACATTGACCTCGCCATATTCTGCGCGCGCTTCATCTTCCGTCAGCCCCACCCCTGCAATCGAAGGCTGCGAGAATACAGCGCTGGCGATACAGGAATGGTCAACCACGCGCGGATTGCCGCCAAACAGGCTGTCTGCCACCGCATGACCCTCGCGGATAGCGACCGGGGTGAGCTGCACCCTGTCTGTCACATCGCCGACCGCATAAATGCTGTCGCAGCTCGTCTTGCTCGACGCATCGACGGGGATTTCACCTTTGGCGCCCAGTTCTATCCCGGCAGTCTCCAGCCCTAAGCCATTTGTGTTCGGAGAGCGTCCGGTTGCGATAAGAACCTGATCGACTTCGATCACCTCGCCGCTTGTCAGCGTGGCCAGAAGCGCGCCTTCCGCAACTTTTTCAACCTTTGCGATCTGCTGCCCGAATTTGAGATCCATACCGCGCGCTTCCATGATCGGAGGCAGGCGTTCGACGATCGATTGCTCGTAAGTGCGCAATATCGTTTCGCTGCGATTGACCAGCGTCACTTTGCTGCCCAGCGCGTTGAAAATTCCGGCAAACTCGACCGCAATGTAACCGCCGCCCATCACCAGCAGCCGCTTGGGCTGTTCATCGAGGTAGAAGATCTCGTTCGAAGTAATGCAATGCTCCGAGCCTTCAAACGGAGGGATGATCGGCTCTGCGCCTGTTGCAACGAGGATATAGCGCGCGGTGATCTCTTTGCCCGATGCAAGCTTCACACTGTTCGGACCGGTAATGACTGCCCGCTCTGAAAAACTCTCAACCCCTGCATTGCCAAGCGTGTTGCCATAGAGCCCTTCCAGCCGGTCCACATCGCTGTTGACGAAATCGCGCAAGCGCGCCCAATCAAACGTGCTTTGGCCAATGGTCCAGCCGGTGTTTTCCGCATGGCTCAACTCTTCTGCAAACATGGATGCATAGACGAGCATTTTCTTCGGCACGCAGCCGCGAATGACGCAGGTACCGCCATAGCGGAATTCCTCCGCAATGCCGACTTTGGCACCGTGACTGCCTGCAATCCGGCTGGCACGCACGCCGCCAGAGCCAGCGCCAATCGTGAACAGATCAAAATCGTAATCAGCCATCCAAGACGTCTCCTATTGCCTGCGCGATATGGCGAGCGAATGCGAACAGAGCAACCGCTGCAACCTGTAACGTCAAGTTAGCGAGAAGACCGCTTGAAGTTACGTTTGCCTTTGCCCGCGCCCGGACGACCGCGGCCTGTTCCTTGCGGTTTGCCTTTCCGGCCCGGATGCTTGCGCTTAGGCGGGCTTTTGTGTTGCCCGCCATCGCCTTGCGGGCGGGCGCCACCGGCAGGACGCGGCTTGACACGCTTGCGCGGCTTCGGTGGCTCGCGCTTGGTAGGTCCCACGCCTTCTACAACTGCGCGAAAGTTCTCTGGCAGGTCGAGCCGTTCAAACTGAGCATCAGTGCGTTTGCGAATGTCTTTGAGATAAGCGCGCTCATCCTCTGCGCAAAAGGCAATTGCGATACCGTCTTTGCCAGCCCGTGCTGTGCGGCCAATGCGGTGGACATATTGCTCCGGCACGTTGGGCAGCTCGTAATTGATCACATGGCTGACGCCGGGAATATCGATACCGCGCGCTGCCACATCAGTTGCGATGAGGATTGGCGTCTTCGCGCGCTTGAATTCATCAAGTGCACGCTGGCGTTGCGGCTGCGACTTGTTGCCGTGGATCGCGTTGCTTTCAATCCCGCACTGGCGAAGCTTCTTCACCACACGGTCCGCGCCATGCTTAGTCCGAGTAAAGATCAGCACACGCTCAAATTCGCCTGGCACACGGTGACGACCGGACAGGATCAGTTCTAGCAAAGACTGTTTCTCATCCGCTTGCACCATGAAAAGAAACTGCTCGATCCGCTCTGCCGTGGTTGCTTCCGGTGTGACAGAAACTTGCACGGGATCGTTGCAATAACTGCCGACCAGTTCCTTGATCTGTTTGGGCATCGTGGCGCTGAAAAACAGCGTTTGGCGTTCAGCCGGTGCAAGCTGGTGAATGCGCCTCAGCGCATGGATAAAACCCAAGTCCAGCATCTGGTCCGCTTCGTCCAGCACCAGCACTTCAACGCCTGACAGGTTGAACGCCTTTTGATCAATCAGGTCGAGCAACCGCCCGGGTGTCGCTACCAGAATATCAGTTCCGCGATGCAGCTTGTTGCGGTCTTTGTTGACGGATGTGCCGCCTACAATCGACTGCACTTTCAGTCCTGCAAGCGCGCCGTAATCCTTTGCAGATGTCGCAATCTGTGTCGCAAGCTCGCGCGTTGGCGCGAGGACCAGCAAGCGGCAGGATTTGAACGGGATACGGTTCTCGCTCATCCGCAAGCGGTCAATGCTCGGCAACATGAATGCAGCGGTCTTGCCGGTGCCGGTCTGCGCAATGCCAAGCAGGTCGCGACCTTCAAGGACCGGCGGAATGGCCTGCGCCTGAATCGGCGTAGGATCGGAATAGCCCTTCATATCAAGGGCTTGAAGTACGGGCTGTGACAGCCCTAAATCGGAAAATTGTGTCATATATACTCGCAATATTTGCGACGCGGCCGCAGACGCAAAGTCTGGGCACGGCGCGGGTTTCGGTTCAAAACCGCCCGCGTGAAAAGGGAAGTCTGTAAGTCAAATAGGATGCGGTGCCGGGGCGGGAGACAACGTCAGAACCGCCGCTTCACGCTGGCAATCATTCGCATCGAGTTAGCGCGCCAATGTGCGTTATCGGCTTGAATGTCAAAACAAATCGAGTCCGTGCAGCATTGAGAGCGCTCAATGCTAGCGCAGATTTACGACGTTATCGGCCTCAGGCCGGCTCCGGCTGCCGTCAAACAGGCTTGCCATAGGTTCGTCTTCGACAATGAATTGCTCTGCATTGCCAAAGCCGTTGAATCCGGTCTTCATCGCTGCACCATAGGCACCCAGCATTCCGACCTCGATGTAGTCGCCTGCCTGAATGTCTGACGGCAGCGGGAATGGACCAGCCATATAATCCGCATCATCGCAGGTCGGACCATAGAAAGCGAAATCCATCAGGGGATCGCGTAAATCGTCTTCCAGCGCACGGACCGGGAATTTCCAGTTCACATGTGCAGCATCGTAGAGCGCGCCATATGCGCCATCATTGATGTAAAGCTCGTCCCCGCGGCGCTTCTCCACTTGCACAATAAGCGATGAATATTCCGCGCAAAGCGCTCGGCCGGGCTCACACCAAAGCTCTGCATTGTATGCGATCGGCAAGGCTTCGAAATGCTGGTGGATGATCTGAAAATAGTCCTCCAGCGGGGGCGGCTCCATGCCGGGATAGATGCTCGGAAATCCGCCACCAACATCGATCATATCGATAACGACGGATGCCTCTGCAATCGCAGCACGCGCGCGGTCCATCGCTTGAACGAAGGCAAACGGGCTCATCGCTTGACTGCCAACATGGAAGCAAACACCCAGCCAGTCGCAATGCTGGCGCGCAGTCTGAAGCAGAGCCGGCGCTTCCAGCAAGTCGCATCCGAATTTCGCTGCCAGAGAGAGTTCTGAAAACTCTGAAGACACACGCAAGCGTACACACAGGCGCAAGTCTGCAGCAGGCTCCCCTGTTTGCGGGTCACGGCAAGCCTCGACAATCTTCTCAAGCTCTTCCAGCGTATCCAGGCTGAAGGTCTTGCAGCCATGCTGATGATAGGCTTCTGCGATGGCTCTGCGTGTTTTGATCGGATGCATGAAGCACAATTGTGCATCAGGCAAATTCTCACGCACCAGACGGACCTCGGCAATCGACGCAACATCGTAATGCTCGATCCCTGCATTCCAAAGAATGCCGATCAAGTCAGGCGAAGGGTTGGCCTTAACCGCATACAAGACCTTGCCCGGAAATTTCTCGATAAAGAAGCGGGCAGCACGCTTGGCAGCATGCGGGCGGTTTAGAATAACGGGCTCGTCCGGCGCGTGCGCCGCGATTACAGACCGAGCGTCAGGATAAGAGTGCAATTCAAGGGACCCCCTAAAACGGTCAAGTTTCAGACATTGTCAGTTACGACAGGGCTGCCAAGCGGTTAGAGTCCCCGCCCTTTTCCAAGGGATCGGCAGCGGAAGCGCGCATATAATCTGCGATTGTCAAAACGCAAATCGAAAATTCGGGTTCCTTGCAAATTTTCAGAGCCGAGCGCTTAGCTTTTGAAATCCACTTCAGGCACTTGATCGACCTCGCCTTTTTCGCTGTCATCCAGACGATGGAAATCAGCCTCTTGGAAGCCAAGAGATCCGGCGAAAAGCACGGCAGGAAAGCTTTCTCTGCCAGTATTATATTGCGATACAGCGGCGTTCAAAGCGCGGCGGGCCGCAGCCAGTTTGTCTTCAACCATAGCGAGCTCGCGCTGAAGCTCCTGGAAATTAGCCGACGCTTTCAAATCAGGATAAGCTTCACCCAAAGCCAGCAAGCGATCCAGAGCGATCTTGAACTGTTGTTCATCGCCGGACTGGATCGGCCCTTCAGCAGCGGTGTTGCGCGCCGCAATCACCGCTTCCAATGTCTCGCTCTCATGAGCGGCATAGCCTTTAACGGTTTCAACCAAATTAGGGACCAGATCATGGCGTTGGCGCAGCTGCGCATCAATATCTGCGACCCCCTGATTGACGTTCTGGCGCAACGCGACCAGGCGGTTGTAAATTCCCACCACAACAATGCCCGCAAGCACGACCAGACCGATAACAATCAGGAAACCCATAATCCCGTTTACTCCCTCTTTTCAAAACCCATGCTACACTAGCGTAAGAACAAGAGAAAAGCACCAAGGACAATGGTTAACACCACTGACGTCTCATCCTTAATGTCAGGCGGCCTGGGCTCATGGCTCGATGACCGCGCGCAAATGCGTGCAGAGGCCAAAGCAACAGCGTCCAGCCGCTGGACAAAAGCCGCCTTTCTCGGGCTGCCGGTGCTGGCATTCCTGTGGTTTGGCCCTGCTTGGCCGATAGACTGGAAGTTCATCGCCAGCGCGATGATTGTAGGCGGCGGCTGGGCCTGGGGTTATGCGCCAATCAAAGCGGCCAAGAAAGAAATCAAAGTCGGTATCAACTCAGCGATCGCACAATCGCTTGGGCTGGAATACGCGCATGATCTGGAACCGGGTGCAGAGTTTGATGCGGCAAAGACGTTTGGCCTTGTTCCGCGCTTTCACAAGGCTGCGTTCGAAGACCTGTGGGAAGGTGATCTTAAAGGTCATGATTTCCGGCTTTACGAAGCCCATCTGCGCGAACGCCGAAGTTCAGGCAAGCGCACGCGCTATGTCACTGTGTTTCGCGGCGCGATCATCGGGATGGATTTCGGCCAGCCCTTTCACTCGACCACGCTGCTTCAGCGCGCTGGCAAGCACAAAAAGTGGCTTGGCCTTGGCGGACGCAAGGACAGCGTGAAATTTCGCGGGCAAGAGCTGCATTATGTCGATCAGGTTCATCCCGATTTCGAAGACACTTTCGAAGTGTGGTCGAATGACCAGACAGAAGCGCGCACGCTCATCCACCCAAGCTATGTTGAGCGGCTGCTGGAAATCGAACGCGCCTTTTCAGGCGAGGAAATCCGCGCGCTGTTCTTAAACGGCCAGATTATCCTCGCTGTTGAAACCGACAACATGTTTGAAAGTGGTTCGATCGACCCAAGTGAAGACGCTCGCAAAACCGCAGTGACAAAAGACCAGTTTGCAATGCTGGCGGAGCTGGCTGTCGCAATCAATCAGAACGCGCGCGGCGACCGCTTAGCTTAGCCGATTGCGAAAGTCCTCGTAGCCAAACGCCTTGACCAGATCGAGCTGGTCCGTTTCGCTGTCCCACAGGTAGATGC
>WTKI01000262.1:0-5293 GCA_011524425.1 Altererythrobacter sp.
AGTTTATCAATATCCTCCATTGAGCTTTCGGCATTCCGCGCTCTCGCAAAAATCCATGGAATTCCTGCGAGAAATTGTGGCTGACTATCGCCAGCTGGAACAACAGGTAATTTTCTACGAAGCGACCTGACATCAATCCTGACCCTGAGAATCCGAAGCACCACAAAAAATCCGATATCTATACAAATACGGGATAATATCTCGGCCACCGAGGCATATCCGCACAACAGGAATTCGAAGTGCCAATTTCAAAAATTATCCTTTTAAATCAGATATTACAAAATACCCTGTCCGTCTTCCATGACTATAGCAGCTTTGCGCCATCAAGCCAAACCGGATTGACAGATAATCTTTTATATGAAATTTCATCTTTTTACGCCTGGCAATGACCAGGTGGTTACAGAATGACTTAACAAAGAGAGTGTCATGGCAAAGCCATTTGCGTCATCCGCCGATTTGGATGTCAAAGAGGAGACCCTGGAGGTACTGGCCGAGGGGGTTTATGCTCTGACAGCCGAGGGCGATCCCAACGTCGGCGCCATAGAAGGTGAAGACTTCGTTCTATGTATCGAAGCGCGCGCAACCCCTGCTGCGGCAAGAGACTGGTTAGTAAAGCTTAGAGAGCACACAGACAAACCGGTGAAGTACCTCGTGCTTACGCACTATCACGCCGTACGCGTTTTAGGCGCGAGCGCGTTCGATGCGCAAAACATCGTTTCCTCGGAAGTTACAGCAAACCTTATCGCCGAAAGAGGGCAACAGGATTGGGACAGCGAATTCGGCCGCATGCCGCGGTTGTTCAAAGAGCCGGACGAAATTCCGGGCCTTACGATTCCAGACATGACTTTTTCAGATTTTATGAGAATTGAGTTGGGTGGGAACCGAGGACATGTGGAACTGCAGTTTTGCGGCCGCGGCCACACGGCCGGGGACATAGCCGTCTGGCACGAGAAGTCACGAACCTTGTTTGCAGGCGACCTAGTAGAGGCTCAGGCCGCACTATACACCGGAGACGCATTCCATTTCGATTGGGCGAAGGGTACGCTGGATCGTGTGAAGGCGTTCCGGTCAGACAAGCTGATTGGTGGTAGAGGGCCTGTCGCTCACGGCACTAATGCATGCGATGCAGCCGTGGAGCAAACGCGCGAGTTTTTGCTTGGCATGATCGACAAAGTGGGGGCCGCGCACAGAAACGGCGGCTCATTAAGAGATGCCTTTGAGGCCACCCATGAGGCACTAGCCCCCAAATTCGGACATTGGCCCATCTTTGAACATTGCCTGCCTTTCAATGTGCAGCGCCTTTGGGACGAATTCGAAGGACGCGATTGGCCCCGGATCTGGACCATGGAACGTGACCGAGAGGTTTGGGATCAGCTGCAAAACTGAAGGATATGATGCCAGCAATTGCATCGGCAAAGCCATAACGGTTCGACCGCGATGCGAGCAGCGCAACCTTCATTCACGACCCGCAATCAATCAAATGGATGGACCGTTAAATGGGCAGGACTGATGGCATTCCGGTATGGCGTAAAATAGGCCTGTCTCCGATACCTCAAAGCCAAGCGCCTGAAGAAACTCAAATACTGATTGTCGGTGGAGGACCTGTTGGTCTGACGCTTGCCCTAGATTTAGCTAGATCCGGCCGAAAGCTGTGTTGGTGAACCAGCTTGAATTCATAGCAGCGGGCTCAAAAGCGATTTGTTTCGCCAAGCGTACCTTGGACATCTGGGAGCGATTGGGAGTCGCAAAGAAGATGATCGACAAAGGCGTGGTCTGGAATGTTGGCAAGGTATTTTACGGGGACGCTTCGGACCCGATTTATCAATTTGATATGCTTCCAATCAAGGAACAGAAGCATCCGAGCTTCATCAATTTACAGCAATATTATGTCGAGGAGATTCTCGTCGAGGAATTGTCCAAGTATGACAATGTGCAGCTAAGGTGGGGGCATAAGGCCACTGCGGTTGAACAATCATCAAACGGCGCATCAGTCCAAATCGAAACGCCGCAAGGAAGCTACGGCATTAGCGCAGAATGGGTAATTGCCTGCGATGGACACAGGTCAACTATTCGGGAGCTAATGGGGTTGGATTTCCAAGGTCAAATCTTTGAAGACAACTTCCTAATCGCCGATGTAAAATTCAAACAGGAGAGGCCTTCAGAGCGATGGTTCTGGTTTGACCCTCCCTTTAATCCCGGACATTCTGCCTTACTCCACAAGCAACCTGATGATGTCTGGCGGCTCGATTTCCAGCTGGGATGGGATGTTGATCGAGCAGAATGCGTCAAACCCGAAAATGTAGAGCCGTTTGTACGGGGAATGATCGGCGATGATGTAGAGTTCGAAGAAGAATGGTACAGTGTATACACATTTCAATGTCGTCGAATGCGACGTTTCGTCCACGGGCGGATCGTATTCGCCGGCGATAGTGCACATCAAGTCTCGCCGTTTGGCGCGCGCGGATGCAATGGCGGTGTTGCCGATGCCGACAACCTCGCTTGGAAATTGAATTTGATCTTAAACGGTGATGCTCAAAAAGGCCTGATAGAGAGCTACGATTACGAAGCCATTGTCACTGCCGACGAGAACATTTTGAACTCAACCAGATCAACGGAATTCATGACCCCTAAAAGCGAAGGCAGTGTAGCGTTTCGTAATGCCGTTTTAGATCTAGCTGAAGAGTACAAATTTGCACAATCCTTTGTGAATAGCGGCCGCCTTTCAACACCGGTTGGATATCCAGATAGCGCGTTGAACACTCCTGACAAAGATGCGTGGGATGGCGGAGTACCTCCAGGCAATGCCGCCATCGATGCGCCCCTGGGTGA
Source organism: Altererythrobacter sp. (assembly GCA_011524425.1). GTDB lineage: Bacteria > Pseudomonadota > Alphaproteobacteria > Sphingomonadales > Sphingomonadaceae > Erythrobacter. Next base: position 2,830 of record WTKI01000262.1, read on the forward strand.
AGGCTGGTTGCTGGATCAGCTCGGCGATCAATTTGCAATCCTTGAAAATCGTTCAGGGCTTAACGAGACCGAACTGGGATCACTCCACATCGTAACTATTGATCTTTCAACTGCAGATGAATCAAGATCAATTGCATTGGAAAGATATCAAATTCCGCGTGGCGGCGCATACCTCATCAGGCCCGACCAATACGTGGCCGCGCGTTGGAAATCGGCAAAATTCGCTGATGTGCAAAACGCGCTAGCCCGAGCGAAAGGAAGCCAATAATGGCATCGCTAAAGACAACACAATCCTTCGATCGTCCGGACGATGTCTATCAAAAGCTTACTGAGATACATCGCGAATTGAGTGCTCAAGACAGCTTAAAGCTCAATGCAAAGCTCATCCTATTATTGGCAAACCATATCGGCGACGAAGATGTAGTCGATGAAGCAATCGCCATCGCGGTACGCAACCAAACTAAGGCCTAAAGCTTCAGCAAGTTAGTCTGAGGCGCTGGTCTGACTTTGCAAATTCAGACCAGCGCTCGTCAGTTCGCTAGTAGGTGAACGAAATCGTCGCGCCATAGGTGCGCGGATCACCATGCAATCCAAAAGCAATCCGGCTTGCGCGCTGCGTAAATGCATGGGTCACATATTCTTCATCGGTCAGGTTGTTGACCCAGAGCTTCAACTCCCATTGGTCGTCAGGAGTACGATAAGCCAACCACACATCGACAAGTTCGTACGAGGGACTGACCGCAAGTGGATTGTTGTCCGGATCAAAGAACATGTCATCTTGGAACCGGTACTTGGCTTTTCCAACAATGCGCCCGCCATTAGACAGTTCAAAGTCGCCCTTTATGAAGGCGCTAAAGGTATGCTCGGGCGCCAGACGCAAGCGGTTGCCATTAAACTGTTCAGGAGGGTTACCCAGCGAACCTTGTCCCTGGAAGTCAACGAATTTGGCGTTGAGATACGCATAATTGCCGCCAATTTCGATATTGTCAGTCACAAGCGCAATGGCTTCGACCTCCGCCCCATAGATTTCAGCCCGGCCGGCATTCTCCGTGATGAATTCGCCAAACGATGATCCCAGCGGCTGAAAGAAGCGTGTCACTTGTAGATCATCATAATCAGTGAAGTAGCCAAGCGCGTTGAGCAGGATTCGATTGTCAGCAAACTTCGACTTGAAGCCAGCTTCATAAGAAATTGCTGACTCACTCCCGAAAGGAGTGGTCGCGACAGCCTCTGTTGAAGCACCACCAGTAAAGCCGCCGCTCTTAAAGCCCGTAGAAACGCTGGCATAGAGCAGCACATCGTCAGCTGCCTGAAAATCAGCCGCTAAGCGCCAAGAGAAATTGTTGAAACTTGCTTCGGCTTCAGAAGGCCCAAATGGCGCGCCGCGCAACAATACAGCTGCAGGGTTCGTATTCAGAATTTCTGCGCCTACTTCGATTTCTTTTTTCTCATAAGAATAACGCGCTCCGCCGGTCAAAGTTAAGCGGTCAGCGAGCTCAACCTGAACTTGGCCATACGCTGCCAAGCTCGTTGTTTCGTTACTTTGGACAGACAATTCATCATCCGGGTTTGGTCCAATGCCCAATGCTGTGAAATTAAACCGTTCTACCCGATCAATCTTCTCTTTGCTGAAGAAGCCACCCACAATCCACTCCAAGCCAGCGTCGCCATTCGAGACCAGCCGCAGTTCCTGAGTGAACTGCTCCGTTTGTTCCTGAGCAGAATTGGTAATGTCAAACGAGAACCCGTCGGTCGCAGGGGTGAATAAGGTAGCGCCGCTCACTGTCAGATCGGTAAACACCTGACTTGGGGGCAAACCTTCAGAATCTTCGAGCCAGTCAAAGTCACTTTCACGATAGGATGTTATCGAAATCAACTCTGCGAAATCGGATCCGGAAAACGTAGTTTTTAAGCTAACACCGGTCACATCCCGTTCTGTGAACCCTTCAGTCTCGGCTAAAGTCGTAAACGGATCCCCTGCACCGCCAAGCGCAATATTGACTGCAATGGGATCAGCGGCGTTGCCATTTCCATGCAAACCGGTTGAACCTATCGGCTCACGATTGGTTGCTCCCTGACTATCATCTGCATGATCAGCTGAGAAAACAAATTCCAAATCGTCGCTTGCTTCCCAAACGAGTTGGGCTCGGATCGAGAAGTTGTTTCGCTCTCCCCATTGGTCACCAAAGTCTGGCGACCCTTGGAGCACATTGGTGATGAAACCATCATGCTTGCGGCGGCTGAAGGACACCTTGCCGAACAGAGTGTCTGAAATACCTCCGCTTATCAGACCGGCGGTATCAAAAATTCCGTAATTGCCGATTGACTGGCGGAAGCGGATGTCAGTCTCTGAAGTGGGTTTCTTGGTAACAAAGTTGATCGAACCACCGATGGAGTTCTTGCCATAAAGCGTGCCCTGGGGGCCGCGCAAAACTTCAACACGTTCAAGGTCGAAAATATCGAA
>WTKI01000262.1:5393-7736 GCA_011524425.1 Altererythrobacter sp.
GGGATCTCTTGCAATGACTCGCTTCGTCGTTGTGCAGTAACGACAATTTCATTCAGACCGCCCTGATCCTCTGATGCTTCTGGCCCTGAAACTGCCTCTTCAGACTGAGCAAATGCTGGCGCCGCCATCAGGGCAAGAACCGAGCAGAAGGACGAAGCAAGAAATTGGCTGTGCTTAAATCGACGGATTTCCATGAACCACTCCCATACAAAATTTGTTTTGCTACATATTAACTCGACTGACCGATCGGTCAACTTATTTAAATTGAGATGTTTGGCGTGGAATCATTGATGTTGTTATTCACCTCAAAAATGGGGTGCGGTGCGGTTGAGCCTCGCTCAATGCTCTATAACATCGACCGCGCCGAGGCCGGTTTCAGCCCGAATTTGCTGCTGTGTGAAGCGGCCTCTTTCTGCCTTGCTGCTTTCGCTCCGATCCAGCTTGGAGAATGCTATCACCAGCACAAATCCCAGAGGCAGAGTAAATACGGTCGGGTATACATAGGGGAATAGTGGCTCCGGATTGCCTAGAATCTGCACCCAAAACCCTTCGCTCAAGATGATCAAGAAGAGCGAAACTGCCAATGTAATTGCCCCGCCAAAGAGCGCGCCTCGGCTCGTCAATCCTCGCCAATAGATCGCAAGCGCAAGCAAGGGAAAGTTCACGCTTGCTGCAATGGCCAGAGCGGTCGCAACGATGACCGCGATGTTCTGTTGCTCAAACAGGATGCCCAGAATGATCGAGGCCAATCCAAAACCCAGAATTGAAATCCGGGAGATCTTGAGTTCAGTCTGTGGATCGCCTTGTCCGCGCTTGATGGCCACACCGTACAGATCATGCGCGATAGCTGCGGCGCCCGATAAAGTCAGTCCAGCGACCACCGCGAGGATCGTTGCAAATGCAACGGCAGACATAAAGCCAAACAAGGCGCTGCCCCCGACCGCATTGGCTGCATGGAGCGCTACCATATTTCCGCCACCCAGCAGTTGGCCGGAAGCATTGTAGTACTCGGGATTTTCCCAGATCAGAGCGATTGAGCCAAACCCGATGATTGCGACCAACACGTAAAACAAGGCAATAATCGAAGTCGCATAGCCGGCCGACAGTCTCGCGCTGACTCCATCCCGGACAGTAAGGAATCGCATAAGGATATGCGGAAGTCCCATGATCCCGAATGCCATTGTCAGTCCAACAGTCCAGACATTCACTGGATCACCTTCGAGCCAACCACCAGGCGTTGAGATCGCTTGACCCAGCGAGTGCTTTGAGGCTGCCTGATTCAACAATAGAGAGAAGTCAAAGTTGAACGCGCTCAAAGTCAGAACGGCAATGAATGCTCCTCCGATTAGCAAGAGAGCAGCCTTGATCATCTGCACCCAGGTCGTTGCGATCATCCCGCCGAAATAGACGTACACAATCATCATCGCGCTTACCAATGCGACCGCGAAATGATATTTGATGCCAAACAGAAGTTCGATAAGTTTACCGGCACCCACCATTTGCCCGATCAAATAGAATAGGATGACGATCAAAGAGGACAAGACAAGCAACATACGCACCGCCTGTCCTTCAAACCGGTAGGCGATGACATCCACAAAAGTGAACTTGCCAAGATTGCGAAGCTTCTCGGCGACTAGGATGAGCGCCATTGTCCAGCCAACGATAACAGGAAAGGTTAGGACCAACCCGTCAACGCCTCTGAAGAATACCAAACTTGTGATCCCAAGGAGCGTGGCCGCAGACATGAAGTCACCAGCGAGAGCGAATCCGTTCTGAGCCGACGAAATGTTCCCGCCAGCAGTAAGGAATGCTTCACGGCTTCGTGACTTTTTCGCGGCCTGCCAAGTAATGAAAAACGTAATCAAGACAAACGCCAAGAAAACCAAGTTCGCAAGAATATTGGTTTCAGGTTCGCTTGCCATCTCCGGAGGAACAGCCTTCAAAGCTGTTGGTACCAGGGCCGCGAAAACTGCCGCGCACCCGCGTATTAGCGCGCGCCCCCTCATTATCGGCCTCGTGTTTCGTCTAATTCATCGCGAGCGGCATTTGCCAGCCCATCGAGAACGGAATTTGCAATGCGAATGTAGATCATACCCAAGATTGTGGCGAGCACGATCGAAGCGATTATGCTTGCCAAAGCAACGCTGACTTGGCTTCCTTCCAGCCATGGTTGCCGACCAAAGTCTGACCAAGTTGAGAGGAGCAGCAGGATGAATGCCAGGATTGAAAGTAAGGCGCCACAGAAGCCTATAATAAGCTTTGCTCTAGTCCTAGCTAGACGCTCGAAACTGCTCTGCTGACCCTGGTCTTGCATGAGCTTCCTCCTCCTAATTGCCCGTTGAT
>WTKI01000354.1 GCA_011524425.1 Altererythrobacter sp.
TGTGAGCCAGTCTTCGTCGGGGAGCCGCTCTGCCTCTAATGGCGGAGCCTCCCCGTCGAAAAGTGCAGCAATGGCGCTCTTCTGAGCTGCACCCGGCTCTGTCTCCATCCACGCTTCGAGCACCCAATCCTGTGGCTTGTCCTCGGCAACTTCGCGACCGGAAAGGACGATGTCGCCATCCCATTGGCCAAGCTCTTCTGCCATTTCATGCGCGAGCAAAGCAGCCTGCACTTGAGGCTTGGGCGCATAGGCAGAGAGCTTCCAGCTGGTCATTCTGCGGGCTTGGCCTCTTTTGCGAGACGTTTGTCCAGGTCCGCCTGTTTCTTGGCAGCATAGGCTGTGCAGGGGGCTTGCATGCTTAGCAAGGTCCGTTCTTCGAGGTGCTTGAACAGCTGCGCATGCGAGGGATGCGGAGTAAGCAAAATATCGCAATCAAGGTCAGCGACGCGGGCAATGCCTTCGCGATAGGCTTGCACATATTCGGGATGATCGGAAAAGCGATAATCATCGCGGCTGACAGGCGAAAGACTGTCCGCGTAAACGATGGTGCGACAGTCTTGGTCTTCACAGCTTTCCCACTGCCATGAAGTCGCGCCTGGCGTATGTCCCGGCGTCGCATAAGCCCGTGCGAAGGCAGAGCCAACGCCCATGCCTTGTCCATCTTCCATCACATAGTCCACCCGAACCGGAGCGAAAGGCTCATGCATTTCATGCTGCGGATCTGCCGGGTCGGAATTCCCGGTTCTCATGGCCTGTGCGCCGCCTTCCAGAGACACAAATGTGGCGGCGTTCAAACCTTGCAAATAGGCCATGCCGCCCACATGATCGAAGTGTTCGTGGCTGTAGCTGGCGAGCACAATGTCCGACTGGTCGAAACCCAGACGCGCGATATTGGCTTCTACGATCCGCGCGCCCGCTTCTGTGCCGCTGTCCAAAAGGACGTGTCCTTCCTCGTCGGTGATGAGGATCGCAGCGATCCCGCAAGTGCCAACATAATAGGTATTGCCATACACCTTGAAGGGCGGGGCAGGCTTGTCCCACTCGTCCCATGGTTTGCAGGTGTCGAGGAAGGCTTGCTGGTCAGCGGGCAGACCTTGTTTCGATTGCGTACTCTCCTCAGCCGCAGCGGGGATGCACCCTGCACAAGCCAGCGAACATGCTGCGAGCAGACCAGTTCTACCGAACATAGCTCGCCCCATTCGCGTCGATCACTGCGCCTGTCATGCTGGCTGGCGCATCCAGCGCGCAGAACGCGATTACCGCTGCGATCTCGTCTGGCTCAGCGACGCGGCCTAGAGGAATGTCGCGCAGTACATCATCGCCGCCCCGGCTCGCGAGATAGTCACCCGCCATCGCGGTGTCCGTAAAACCGGGAGTGACAGCAAAGCTCAAAATCCCGCGATCCGCATAAGCCCGCGCAATCGTTTTATGCAAAGCGACCATGCCGCCTTTTGCCGCTGCGTAGTGCCAATGGTCCGGGCTGTCCCCGCGATAGGCTGCGCGGCTGGCCACATGCACGATGCGGCCCTCTCGCCCCGTTTCGATCCAATGTTTGATCGCGTAGCGCGTCAATTGCGCAGCGGCGGTTAGATTGATCCGCAAAGTGTCTTCCCACCTATCAAGCCAATCTATGTCAGAGCCATGCAAGGGGTTCGCTTCAAACAGGCCTGCATTGTTGATCAGGACGTCAATCCGTCCGCCAGACTGTGCAAGCGCTTCTTCCCACAAAAACTGCGGCGCAGACGGCTGCGTAAAGTCCGCACCGATTGCATCTCCGCGGCCCGCACTGCTTGCATGGCCGATCACTTTGGCGCCGCGTTGGCTCAGCATTGTGTGCGTAGCAGCGCCGATTCCCCGGCTCGATCCAGTCAAGAGTATTGCAGACATGCGAACACCTATCCAAAACTTTGCAGGTGGAGTCGAGCGATTGCACGCACTTGCCCGCTTGTTTCGCACGACACATTCGTTAAGGGAGAGCGAGCGTTCAGGGAGTAGCGCAGGAAATTTCGGGATTATTCATGGGTAACAGACCGCTTTCACCACATTTGCAAATCTGGAAATGGGGCCCGCATATGCTGGTTTCCATTCTCCACCGGATCACCGGTGACGGAATGGCACTGGTCGGATTGTTTGTTCTGGTCTGGTGGCTGGGCGCAATTGCAAGCGGGCCTGCCTATTACGCGTTCTTCGCAGACATCATGACGTCGCCTGTTGGTTATGTCATTCTGGTTGGGCTTAGCTGGGCGTTTTTCACCCATTTGATGAGCGGGCTGCGCCACTTCGTGCTGGATATCGGCGCAGGATATGAACTTGATACCAACAGGGCCTGGTCCATCGCTTCGCCCATTATGGCTATCGCACTGACAGCGGGCTTCTGGGCCCTCATCCTCAATAAATAGGTCGAACAACAATGGGTAACGGAACCTCCATCGGGAAGGTGCGCGGACTGGGTTCTGCGCATGAAGGCGCGCATCACTGGCTGGTGCAGCGCTTCACAGCTGTCGGAAATCTGGTGCTGATGCTGTGGCTGGTCGCAAGCATTATCCTGCTGCCTGATCTGAGCCACGCGACACTGTCCAAATGGCTTGCAGGACCAATCCCGTCTGTCGCGATGATCTTGCTGGTCGTCAGCACGTTCTGGCACGCGCGCCTTGGCCTGCAAGTGCTGATCGAAGACTATGTCCATGAAGCCGGCATGAAGTTCGGCCTGCTTACAGCGCTTAATCTGGCGATTATCGGCGGAGGCGCGTTTGCGGTGTTCAGTGTGGCCCGTCTTGCATTCGGAGGTGCTGCATAATGGTCGACACTTCAGCCTATAAGATTATCGACCATACTTATGACGTTGTGGTTGTGGGTGCCGGCGGTTCCGGCCTTCGGGCGACCATGGGCGCAGCAGAAGCAGGGCTTCGCACGGCCAACATCTCCAAGGTTTTCCCGACCCGCTCGCACACAGTGGCGGCGCAAGGCGGTATCGCAGCGAGCTTAGGCAACAACTCGCCCGATCACTGGTCATGGCACATGTATGACACAGTGAAGGGCGCTGACTGGCTGGGCGATCAGGACGCGATCGAATATCTCGCGCGCGAAGCGCCGCAAGCGGTTTACGAGCTGGAGCATGCGGGCGTCCCGTTCTCTCGCAATGAAGACGGCACGATTTACCAGCGCCCCTTTGGCGGCCACATGCAGAATATGGGTGAAGGCCCACCGGTACAGCGGACCTGTGCAGCTGCGGACCGTACGGGTCACGCAATGCTGCATGCGCTCTATCAGCAGAGCCTCAAATATGATGCGGACTTCTTCATCGAGTATTTCGCGCTCGACCTGATCATGAGCGGTGAAGGCGCGGACCGCAAATGCGTTGGCGTGATCGCGATGTGCCTGGATGATGGCACGATCCACCGTTTCCGCGCACAATCTGTTGTGCTGGCAACCGGCGGTTATGGTCGGTGCTACTTCACTGCGACCTCTGCCCATACATGCACAGGCGATGGCGGGGGCATGGTGCTGCGCGCTGGTTTGCCATTGCAGGATATGGAGTTCGTGCAATTCCACCCGACCGGCATTTACGGCGCGGGCGTGCTGATCACAGAGGGCGCGCGCGGCGAGGGCGGCTACCTCACTAATAGCGAAGGCGAACGCTTTATGGAGCGTTATGCCCCTTCTGCAAAAGACCTCGCATCACGCGATGTTGTCTCGCGTTCGATGGCACTGGAAATGCGCGAAGGGCGCGGCGTCGGTGCAGACGGGGACCACATCTTCCTGCACTTGGATCACATCGATCCCAAGGTTTTGGCAGAGCGGCTCCCCGGTATCACCGAAAGCGGCAAGATTTTCGCTGGCGTCGATCTGACGCGTGAACCTTTGCCCGTAACGCCGACGGTTCACTACAATATGGGCGGCATCCCTTGTAACTATCATGGGCAGGTGGTGACGCTTGGCCCTGATGGCGATCCCGATCACGTTGTGCCGGGCCTTTATGCCGTAGGCGAAGCAGCCTGCGTGAGTGTCCATGGCGCGAACCGTTTGGGCTCAAACTCGCTGATCGATCTGGTCGTGTTTGGCCGTGCAACCGGCTTGCACCTTAAGGAAAACACGACCGCAGGTGCGAGCCAGCCAGAACTCGCTGCGGATAGCGCGGACATGGCGCTGGGCCGTCTTGACCACTTCCGCCATGCTGATGGCGGATCGCCAACGGCTGAAGTGCGCAAAGCGATGCAGCAAACCATGCAAGCGCATGCGGCTGTGTTCCGCGACAGCAAGCTGATGGCGGAAGGGGTTGAGAAGCTCACGACGATCAACAAGCGGATGGAAGACATCAAAGTCACTGACCGCTCGCTGATCTGGAACAGCGATCTGATCGAGACGCTGGAGCTTGATAACCTGATGGCACAGTCGGTTGTGACCATGGCGTCTGCGGAAAACCGCAAGGAAAGCCGCGGCGCGCATGCGCATGAGGACTTCCCGGATCGCAATGATGACGAATGGATGAAGCACACGATTGCTTGGTTCGAAGGCTGGGGCGGTAATGGCGGAGCGGTGAAGATCGACTACCGTCCGGTCCACGAATACACGCTGACGGACGATGCGGAATACATCAAGCCAAAGGCACGGGTGTATTGAGCTAGAGTTCGCAGAATGCTGGCATGAAACCTGTATTTGTTGCGAAATTTTCTAGACTTCGCTTGCTTGGCCTGTCCCTTCTAGGCATCGGATTTGTTGTTTTATCCTTGGTCTTGCTGGGCTTGATTGGCCAAGAATATACCGTCAGCGAACCAACTATAGTCGGCCAAGCAATTGGTCATCTTGCTCTTGTCCTGTTTGGCGGCCTAACACTGCGATACATAAGTCAAGCGCTGATTGGTGGTGACGCAATACGCATTGATGCCGATGGGATACTGGATCGCGCGATTTCTAAAGAGGTGATCCCGTGGGAATATGTTGCCAGCATCGAGATTTGGAGCGGTGGCCGTTCAATCTTATTTGGCCTTGCAAGGATAAATTTTCCAAGATCAATTCTTTACGATGTTTCAAAGGATTTTGATCTCCACCAGTCGCTCTGGCAGAAATGGCTGCGCGGGTGGAACGTGATGTTGGTGAGGCATTCGCATACTCTGCAGCATCGTGCTACTGATCGAAAGCTTTGCGAGTTAGTGGATGCAATCATCGAATTTGCGCCAGCGCGCTTGGAGGCAAAACGCTTGCTTGGCTGAGCAGGTTTACAGCGCCTTTCTACATGATACTCGTTTTCTTTGCCTCATTCGACTAGCTTAGGTCGAACAGAATTCTGGATTGTGACCAAGCAATACTCCACTTGACCGTGCATAATCCTCCCGCCAATCTCACGCTCAATGACAGGGCTCCGCACATTTTCGGTTACCGCTGCATGTCTTGCTGCGGTTCTTGCCACTTCATCGCTCGCACAGGATGCACCTGAACCGGTCCAGCCGCCTGCGCATACTGAGCCGTGGCCGGGCCTTGCCTCTGGCAATACACAAGGTGAGCGCGCGCGCAGCATTTCTCTCGGTCCGGAGTTGGAGCGCGGTGTTTCGCCGCAAGAACTTCTGCGCGAGCAGCGCCGTCTGGATGCTGCGCTCGGCAGCCTCGCGCCTCAGCAAGCGGGTGAGGTCGATGCCTTCGTCGTCACCATCGCGCTGGATAGCGATCCGGTGTTTGCACGCGAAGCCCGCGAAGCCGGCAAGGTGCTGGGCCGGCGCTACAATGCTGAAGATCGCACGATTGTCCTGGCTGGTCCTGACGGGCGAAGCGCTGGCCTTCCCAAGGGTTCGATCCGCGCATTGATGATGACGCTTGCCAGCATTGCAGAGAAAATGGACACGGATGAAGACGTGCTGGTGCTCTACACCACCAGCCACGGCCTGCCGCAGGGCTTGGCCTATCACTACGGCAATACGGGCTATGGTATTCTCTCGCCGCACCGGATGCGCGATACCCTGCGCGATCTTGGGTTCAAGCGACGCATTCTGATTATCAGCGCGTGTTATTCCGGCGTTTTCGTGCCGTTTCTTGCTTCGCCTGACGGGGCTGTGCTGACCGCAGCGAGATCGGACCGCACAAGCTTTGGTTGCCGGGCAGAGAATGACTGGACCTTTTATGGCGATGCTCTGATCAACAATGCTCTGCGCAAACCGCAAGGCATCGAAGCCGCAGCCAAAGAAGCGCGCAATGCGATTGCGGGATGGGAGCGTGCCGCGCGGGTCACGCCATCGCAGCCTCAAACCTCGATTGGCAATTCGGCAAAGGAATGGCTGATCCCGCTTGAGGCCGACATCCCGCGCGAGACGACGCAGCCGGTTGGTCGCCCTTCGTTTCAGCCCCGATAGCTATTCGGCGGGCTGAGGCGCTCTGCGGATATCGAGGATTGTCACAGGTTCTGCCAGCAATTGCCCTTTGAGGAAGCCTTCGCCTTTGTCAGGATCAATTGGCGCCTGCTGGATATCAATCACAGTATCCATCCCATCGATGACATAGCCAAAGACAGCAAACCCGGCTTTGCGGCTTGGGTCTTCATGGTCCGGATCGGCATCCAGCCCGCGTTGGTCCAGGATCATGATGGAGAAGTCTCCGGTCGCCGTGCCCGGTTCAAACCTCGCCATGGAGAGCGCCCCGTCCAAATGGCTTAGTCCGGTTTCATTCGTGGGTTCATGAGCGATGGGGGCCAGAATTCGATCAGGGCGATTTTGCGTTCCGCACTGGACGAAACCGCTGGGGCCGGGCGCGCCCTGAACGCGCATGGCGCGGTAGCAGCGCGTATCCTTGAACCGGCCTTCATCGACATAGGCTAAGAAATTGGCGACAGTGACCGGCGCGCGCTCTGTTTCCAGCTGAACGTAGATTTTGCCCACACTCGTTTCGATCACGACATTGTCCGTCTTGAAGACTTTTTCCGGAACACCGGGAGTGGTGGCAGCCCGCGCACTGACTTCGAATTTCATCAGCAGATTGCGCTGGTCATTGCTGAAATTGTTGTCGGAGATGATGTAAAGAAAGGTCTTGGCACCCTCTTCACGCACGGCGAGGCCTTCGAAGTTGTCGACGGTCAGCTCGGGGCCCCAATGTGCGAGTGTCTCTCGATTGCCATCTGGGCTGAGAGCGACAATCGCGGTGCTGTTTCCGATCGCCGGGATATAGCTGCGGAAGAGAACGAAGCACACGCCATTGCTTGCGCAGTCTGCGTCGGTCGGCACGCCATTCAAGCCTTCAAGCGGGGGAGGGGTCGCAATCGAAAAGCCTGCTAGTCCGCTCGCACTTTGGCGCAGGCAATTGTGCCCGTCTCGAGCTTGGCGTTCAGCACAGGCAATCCAGCCCTCGGGTGTAGTCGCTAAGGTCTCCAATCCGCTATTGCCTTCAAGGATAGGCATGAGCTGTGAGAGATCGAGCGAAGCGGGCTGGGCATCATCGGTCAGATCGGAGTAACGCCAAACGCGGTGATTGCGTTCAAAAGCAACCAGCCAGTTGCCCTCAGCGTCCAGCGCGATCGCTTCTGCGTCCCCATGATCCTTGCGGCGCAATCTCTTGCCACGTTCGTCAAGCAGTTCGCCGATCTCTATTTCAATGACATCTGTAAGTCGTCCCTGAATGGCATCGGGCGTCAGGATCAACCAGTGGCCGGAATCTGCCACCGCGTAGAGC
>WTKI01000121.1 GCA_011524425.1 Altererythrobacter sp.
GGAGGTATCGGGTTAAATGTCCATTGCACCTCTCCCGTTGTCGAATTGAGCGCCCTTACGATCCCATCATCAGCGTTGGCGAACATATTGTCGCCCACGCCTGAACCCAAAATCAGTAGATCTTCAAAAATCGCTGCCGGAGAGGTCAAGAACAGGCCAGTCTCACCATGGTTCTCAAACGTGTTGACATTAAGGATGCCATTGTCACCGAATTTGGGACAAAGGTTCCCGGTCTTTGCGTCTAGAGCAAAGACGTTCCCGAAAACGTCCCCACGGAACACTCTCGCCGCGCATTCCGCCTTTGACAACGCCGCGCCGTTGTCGACAGCAATCGCTACGCCTCGGCAATTGCCAGCGACCTTTGGCATCTCGGCGGGCAAATGGTCGTGTGCGTCAAAACTCCAAACTTCGCCGCCCGTCGTCGCATCCAGCGCAATCACCCGATTGAGCGGCGTACATAAAATGAGCATCTCGTTCCACAAGATAGGCGTGGCTTGGAATGACGTACCGCCATCAATTGCAGGGGCATCGACAATATCACCCGTCTTGTAAGTCCACGCGCGCTCCAATTGGTCAACATTCGCCCTTGTGATCGATTGAGCCGTTGAATATTGGCCGCCGCTGCGTTGCCCGCCAAAGGCCGGCCAATCCGCTTCGTTCAGACCGATTGGCGATGCCAATGCGATAACACCAACGGCCAGCGATAAGCGCCAGGCGCGTGCTAAATCCACCCTCGGAAACCGGCGTAAGGTGCGCACTCTACAAATCCCTTTTTGGGGTTGGAGCCCGAGTCAAAACAGAGAAACCTGATCTTAGCAACGGCACCAAATTTACCCTTTGATCGGATCGGCTAGCCATGTCCGAAAGAATTGAGCAAATAGAAACGCCTGATCAACCCATAGAATGAAACTAACGATCATTAGGTTGTTACAATGAGCGCTTCAAAGTAGGAGCTAAGCATTGATCAGTAATGCTACGCCAACGGGCTAGCGGTTATGGGGAAGTCCACAATGTTTGACGAAAAAATCGAAAGGCCCAAGGTTGCCAAAGGGAAGCGCCCCTATTTCTTCGACGATCCCAGCGTAGACAAGGTGCTGGCGATTGTAATGGCGCTCGCTGGCGAAGTATCCGTCTTGCGTGATAGGCTAGACACACATGAAAAGTTGGCTGAAGCCAACATATGGCCGACGGCCGAAAATGTTGAAGCCTTTGAGATTACCGAAGATATCGAAAAAGAGCGGGACGAGCGTCGCACGGAGTATCTTGGGCGCGTCATGCGGATTGTTACAGACGAGCTTGAACGTTTGAAGCGTGACTTGAAAACCAAACCTTGAAAAGGCTTGCCAAGTCGAAAGCTTAAGAACAACTCTACCACGCAATCGATCCGATGCGTGACGCGAATGGTCTTCCAAGGCACAATCGTCGGCATTCGCTGTTCCTTGACGCGATATCGTCAACTGCGCCAAATTGCCGCTCATGATCCAAGTTTTATCTATCCAATGGAGAGCTTTGATTCTTAGTTTCTTGCTGAACGATCTAGACTGCAAAATTCGAGGTTACTTGCCAGTTCTCGCAGTTTTTCGGAGCAGCTTGCCATCTAAAGTGTGAAAATATCTCCTTGCCTTGCCGCACAATGGAGAATGGCGGCTTGAGGATTTGCCATGTGCATGAGGTAGGCGCATGGTCGGAACGATCTTAAGCGTTGATAGGATGCGACATGGACCTTAGGCAGCTCAAATACCTCGTTACTCTAGCAAAGGAGCGTCACTTTGCCCGAGCCGCAGATCTCTGCTTTGTGACCCAGCCCACACTTTCAGCGCGGATCAGGCAGCTGGAAGACGAGTTCGGCGTTCCCTTAGTCATCCGCGATCATCGTTTTCGAGGATTAACCCGTTTTGGCGAACGGGTCGTCAACTGGGCCAGTATCGTCTTGGAAGATTGCGATGCGTTAAAACAGGATTTCTCGCGCATCCGCCAAGCAGGCGAAGGTGTAATTTCTGTTGGAATAGTTCCTTCTGCTTCACCGCTTGCTTCGCTGCTCTTGTCGTTCTTAAGGCAGCATGACATCCCGGTATCGGTCGATATCCAAACGTTATCAGCGCAAGAAGTTTCGCGACGAGTTTCACAGGGAAACCTCAACCTTGGAATCAGCTACCAGTCGGCGATTGGCGATGAAGAATTCCGCACTTACCCATTGGTTCCAGAATCCTATGTCGCCCTGAAGTTTGGGGAACATGGGTCATCCTCGACCAGCAGCCTGAAATGGTCCGACCTTTCATCAAACGAGCTTTGCCTTCCAACAACCGATGTTCCGGGGCGCAGTATGATCAATGAATGTCTGGATCTCAACTGCGAAGACTATGACGTAACGCTAGAAACTGACTGTTGGCTGACGATGCTTCAATCGGTTCGCCGCAACGGTCTGGTAGGTATAGCCCCAAGCCATGTCGTCGGTATTCTCGCCATCCCGCCAGGCACATCTGTTCGGCCGCTGCCTTCACCTGACGAGCCTTTGGAATTGACGCTTATTGCCGATCCGAACCACCCAGAAGAACCAGCTCTAGAAAGGGTGATCAAGGTTTTAGAAGGCTTCCATGATTTCTTTGAAGCTGAATCGACCGCCTTCGAGAAAGTTTCCGCCTGAAACGGGACCGCTCATCAAATGCACTCTGACTGCGACGGCCGAGGATGAGATGGCCAGACCCTCAAAGGGCCTGTCGATAGGGCGATAGGTATGATGAATTGGACCGATTATTTGGCGATGTATAGGTTCGTCCGCGTTATGAAGCTCGTGCAAGCAAAGCTCACATAGGCATTCGGAGCAGCCCCATGTCAGAAGAACCCAAGAAACGCCCAACCCATACCACAGACTTTCTGACGTATGACGTTGGAAGAGCTACATTTTATGACGATCCTGCCATCGATGCGGTTGTGACAACGCTGGTAGCGATGGGTTCCGAGGTTTGGAGCGCACAGCGCCGAATAAAGCTGCTTGAGACTGTCCTGACAAAACAAGGCATCTCACTGGATGACGTAGACAGCTACAAGCCAACCCAAGAAGAAGAAACGGCGTGGCGGGCTCAACGCGATGAATTCATCCGGCGGGTTTATGGCGCGTTGGAGAAGACAGGCGGAGAACATGCGAAGTACGGCGCTGGCATGGATAGCCTGCGCCAGGAGGGGTAAACTATGCTAGATCGCCGCTCGTTCGTAGGATCCGCAGCGCTTAGCTCGCTGCTTGCTTGGGCCTTTGGTTCGAGCAGAGTTAGCGCGAACACACAAGATGGGAAAGCTAGCCCTTGGAGCGCCGCCCAACCCGCTGCGAGTACCAGCAGCAACATCACAATCGAACCCATGCCGAACGCCGATGTGGCGGGCCGCATGGATTTTCACGCTGGTTTTCTGGGCTGGTCACTCAATGACTTTGAAAAGAAATCCAGCGCGAGGCTGGATGAGATCTTTCAAGAGAGAGGTATCGATCCCAATACCGATGTCGACCTTGCTCCATTGCTGGAGAACATACGCACCGACCCTCTCATGGCAATGCGGATGCGGACGTGGCTCAGCAATCAGGAATTGATGCTCAGCGGGTTACACGCAGCCTTTGCAAGCGAATCTGAGCGTTTCTTCGATGAACTAGAAGCCGCCGAAGCCAAGCATCCTGAAAGGATTGAGCTCAATCCCGGAATGGCAATGCCAGCCTACGCCAAACACGAAATTCACCTACAAAAGGGTGGGTATGTGGGCAACCCATTGGCCGGCTACGTAAACTATCACTACGGCAACATTTTGTACGAGGCGATGTTCGGTCGCAATATTCAGGCTGAACGTATTGCCCAGATGGCAGCTGCTGTTCCGGTGCCGGACGATGGCAAGGTAACCCGCATTCTGGACATGGGCTGCGCTACGGGCCGTTTGGCGTTTGGTTTGAAGAACCGGTTCCCCGGGGCGAAAGTGACCGGGATCGATATTGGTGGGCCGATGGTGCGCTACGCGCACAAGCGCGCGCTTGATCTGGACATTGAATGCACCTTCGCGCAGCGCAACGCGGAAGCCACGCGATATCCTGACAACCACTTTGATATAATAGCGTCCAATATTCTCCACCACGAAGTGGACGCATCGGCCACGGATAACATTATCGCTGAAACGTTTCGTATCTTGCGCCCCGGCGGGGTCTTCTACCCGATTGATCACGCAACCGGTAAGCAAAAACCCAAAACGACAGCGCGAACGAAGCTGTGGGCCTTTAACGATCGGGCGATCAACAACGAGGTTTGGCGCGACGAGTTTGAAGCGCGAGATTTCGCGCAGCTTATTAGGAATGCCGGCTTTAATGTTGACGAAACCGGACGCCCTGCCGTTTGGGGAACTGGCTCAATCAAAGCGGTGAAGCCAGCTTGATACGCTACTCAGATGGCAGAGTCGTTGCCTAACTCCCCCAATCCAAGGTTTGGATCGACATTGGCGATGACGAAGCATCGAACTTCACCCGCTGTGTCGTCTTCGAACACTGTGTTAGGTAAAGGCGGAGCATTGGCATGATTCGCAAGTTTCTGCCAGACCCGATCCACTTGTCCTGGGGCTTTGGCACTCTGGGTACAGTGTCAATGATTAACAGCCTGACGACGCTGTACTTGTTCTTTCTCGTCAGCGTGATCGGCATCGATCCAGCAATGGCTGGAACACTAATCTTTGTTTCGAAGATTTTCGACATCGTAAGCGATCCTGTCATGGGATGGATAAGCGATCGTACCCACACACGGTGGGGGCGCCGGCGCCCATATCTGTTCGGTTCAAGTTTTCTGTGCGGAACAGCCATGGTTTTGCTGTTCAATCTGCCTGAGTTTGAGAGCAGCTTCTGGCAGGCGGCTTACATCGAGTTCGTGTTATTGTTTTTCGCGTTGGCGCTGACCACCTTCAATGTACCTTATCTGGCTATGCCAGCGGACATGACCGACAATTACACAGAACGATCGACCATCATGTCGTATCGTGCATTGTTCATGGTGATCGGCACCTTCACAGGCGGCGCCATCGCGGGCCTGATCGCTGGCAACCTGGGCGGTGACCAAGAAGCTTACGGAATGGTCGGTTGGTTCCTTGCAGCGGTTGCGTTCGTATCAATGATGATCTGTGTGATCGGAACGCGCAAATCCCGAGTGTTAGAAGCGGTCAAGCACGAGAGTGTCGGTCTTTCCGCGCAGTTGAACTTCTTCCTAATCAACAAACCTTTCATGGTGTTAGGTGGGATCAAGGTTGTCCAGTTTTTGCAGCTTGCGGTTGGCGGCACGGCGACGTTGTTCTTCTTCGTCCAAGTGCTCCAGAAAGGTGAGCAGGCGCTGTTGCCCTTTGGCCTTTCCTACATGGCGGCCTCCTTGCTCAGCATTCCCTTGTGGCTTCAAGTCATAAAGCGTTTGGGCAAGCGGGAGACCTTTATGGCTGGGCTGTTGCTGCAGGCCCTTGCCTTTATGAGCTGGGCGTTCTCTTCTCCGGTCGAGGCGGATTGGATCTTCCTGCTTCGCGCTGCCGCTCTCGGTGGCACAATTAGCGGGATAGTTATCTGCGGCCAATCGATGATCCTTGATGTGGTTGAATATGATCGGCGTCTGAGTGGTCTTCACCGCGAAGGGCTAGCCTCCGCCGCCTTCAGTTTCCTTGAGAAGACCATGTACGCGGCTGGGCCTCTGCTACTGGGGTTGTTGCTGTCCGCTTATGGCTTTGACAACACCTTGCCGCGTGACGCGGCGCAACCGGAATCCGCGCTCTTCGCAATTACGCTTGGTATGGCGTGGATCCCCGGTGTGTGCAGCGTCTTTATGTTTATCGGATTGCTTTTCTACCACTTGGACGAAGAAAAGATCGAAGCTACGCCTGACGCTGCATTGCAAAGCTGAATATTCTCGGCACAGATTGATGTTGGTCTTGCCTCTGCGGCAAAGACGCAGCGACCGGGTCATTTGCAACATGGATTGATTGTCGGCTATGTCCTCTACTCTACCTGTGGCTGGCTTTTCATTAGGAACGAACCTTTGTGACGCGCGCGTCCGATCTGAATGGCAAGAGCAAGAACCCTACTATGAGCTGGAAAGATCACAGGTCTTCGAAAGATGGCATAAAGCCAAGTGGCTTGGCGCAAAAGCTCGACCCGGCTGTGCCAATCCCGCTCTACCATCAGGCGTATCTTGCGATGCGCGGTTGGATCACGGCTGGCGTCTATTTGCCCGATGATCAGTTTCCTACCGAGGCCGTTTTGTGCGACCTATTTGGCGTGTCACGTATAACGATCAAGCATGCCCTTTCAGAACTGTCTGTTGAAGGCCTGATCGAGCGGCAACGGGGCAAGGGCACCACAGTCAAATCGGTAAAATCGCATGGGGTTATCCGCGCACAATTTGGCGAGATGATGAAGAGCCTTCTGGACGTTGAAAGGACAACCACAGTTGATCTTATCAATCAAAATTTAGCCTGCCCTCCCCCTGACATTGCCAATGACTTGGAACTGGACGAAGGCGTCGAGGCCCAGAAAATCACTCGCCGCCGGCTGCTGAACGACGAACCCTATGTGTATTCAGTGTCGTTTGTTCCATGCGACATTGCCGTCGGTTTCCCACCAATGGGCGCTGCGCAAACATCCATGCTGCGGCTGCTAATCAGCGCCGGTCACTCTCCGCATGAAGCCTATCAGAGAATGACCGCGTCGGTGGCAGATGCGGAAACGGCCGGCCATCTCGATCTCGACCAAGGCGCGCCGGTGCTAAAGGTGATCCGGGTGTTCAAAACCGCCGCCATGCGGCCGGTTCAGCACACAACGATGTTTTTTCGTCCAGACCGCTACGAATACACATTGGTTCTGCCTGCCTCGCAAGTGTTGGACTAAGTCGCTCAGCCTAGAGCGCCGCGCTGTTCAGCATACCGATCGCCCGCAGCCAGCATCTGGGCAAGGCCAAGGCGCTCGTTCAGCTCTGCAAAGTCGAGCATGTTCTGCTTGCTCGCGATTGTCGATCCATCCGTGTGCAGGTTTTGCAACAATTCCTCAGCCGCATAGACCATGGCCCTGGCAAGGCTGCCAGCCGTAATCGCGACGCTAAAGCCAGCGGCTTCAAGGGCTTGCGCATTCTGTGTCCTTGGGTCCCCTCCATCCACCATGTTGGCGAGCAAGGGTATTCGCGCAGAAGAGCCCTGCCTTATGCCCTGAATCATGAAATCGATATCTTCTTGTTTCTGAAGACCTTCAACGAAGAGCAGATCCGCCCCTGCATCAGCGTAAGCCTTTGCGCGCGATAGGCTCGCTTCAATCCCTATCACGCTCAAGGCGTCAGTACGCGCGATGATCAGCGTGTTCGGATCCGTTCTGGCCTCGCATGCTGCGCGGATCTTGCCGCACATTTCGTTGCCTGAAACAAGCCGTTTGCCCTTCAGATGGCCACAGCGTTTGGGCATATCCTGATCTTCAATCTGGATCGCGTTAGCCCCCGCCTGCTCTAGCGTTCGGATGGTCTGCTGCACATTAAGCGCATTGCCAAACCCGGTGTCGGCATCAACGATCAGATTCAAACTAACCCTTTGCCGAATGCGGTGCACAACATCGGCCAATTGCGACAAAGAGACAAATCCCAGGTCAGGGCGTCCTAAGAG
>WTKI01000300.1 GCA_011524425.1 Altererythrobacter sp.
CTGTTGGCCCTGTGGAAATTGGGAATTCCCAGCCCCTGCCCGATTTTCCCAGACTTGAACAGACCTCTCCTTTCATGCGACTCGTGGACTTCGTTGAGTCGAGTCAAACTTTTGCCTGCTATCCCCAGCCTGTCGAAAAGCGCGCGTTGCTGTTGGCAAACCCCCTCATCAATGCCTGTATTGCGAGGATGAAACTCATCCCCGAACTTGTCGGCAGACTTCTCCCGTGGTTTATGCCACCCACTATCCACAAGCCTCCGCATCGCTTATTCCAAACCCTCAGACACGCCGGACACAGTTTAGCTTCATGAACAAGATGCACCTTCATCTGGTCTCCGATTCAACCGGAGAAACCTTAGAGATGATCGCTAAGGCTGCTCTGGCGCAATTCGACAATCCCGATGTTGTTCGCCACTTCTGGCCAATGGTTCGCAGCCGTCAACACCTTGATCGGATTGTCCCCGATCTTGCCGCCAATCCAGGGCTGGTATTGTTCACACTGGTCAATCCCGATACCCGCGCCCGGCTGGAAGAGCATTGTCGTCAATCAGGCTTGCCAGCAGTACCTGTCCTTGATGCTGTAACAGCAGCCCTTGAATCGCAGCTCGGCGAAGAAGCCCACGGCAAACCGGGCCGCCAGCACTTGATGGACGAGGCCTATTTCAACCGCGTCGAAGCTATCCAGTTCACTATTGCACATGATGACGGTGTGGGTTGGGAAAACTGGGAAGCGGCTGACATTGTCCTGGCCGGTGTCTCGCGCAGCTCGAAGACGCCCACCAGCATCTATCTCGCTAACCGCGGATACAAAACCGCGAACATTCCGATTGTGATGGAAAGCCCCCCTCCCAAAGCGCTTTTTGGGTTGCGCAATCCGTTAGTGGTCGGGCTGACCACTGCTCCGGAGCGATTGGTTCAGATCCGCCGCAACCGTTTGCTGTCATTGAATGAAGGGACAGAAACCTCTTATGTCGATAACGAGCGTGTGCAGCAGGAAGTCCAGTTTGCCCGCCGCATGTTTGCTGACAATGGCTGGCCGGTGATTGATGTGACGCGCCGTTCGATTGAAGAAAGTGCTGCCGCCATCATTCGGCTGGCGCAAGAACGCACTCGCCGCGACAAACCGGTTGACGGGACTGCAAAGCCTATCTGATGTTGCAAAGTGAACCCATTATTCTCGCTTCAAAAAGCGCCTCGCGCCGCGCTATGCTGGATGCTGCAGGCATTCAATATGAAGCAATCCCTGCTGATATTGACGAGCGTGCGGTGGAGGAGGGGCTTGCAGGTGCAACCCCTGCTCAAATTGCTGAAGCGCTGGGCGTTGCGAAGGCCGCTTCCGTTGCAGAGCAGCATCCCACCCGGTTAGTACTGGGGAGCGACAGCCTTGTTGTTTGCGACGGGCAGCGTTTCGACAAGCCGAAGTCGCGCGAAGATGCTGCAGCACATCTCAGTTTTTTCTCCGGTAAAACCATCGAACTTCATTCAGGCGCGGCTTTGCTGCGCGGGCACGGTTGTGAATGGAGTGGTTCGGCCGTTGCCAACCTTCACGTTCGCACCTTGTCTGATGACTTCATTGAAACATACCTTGCGGCTGAATGGCCCGAAGTCAGCTATTGCGTGGGCGTCTTTAGAATAGAGGCTTTGGGTCCGCATTTGTTCGAACACATTGACGGCGATCAATTCACAGTGCTCGGCATGCCTCTGTTGCTGGTTCTGGAAGCTTTGCGCGAAGCCGGAGTTTTGGCGCGATGAACAATCCCTATGCCGAAGTCATTGGCGATCCTATCGCACAATCGAAATCGCCGCTAATCCACGGCTTCTGGTTGGACAGGCTCGGCATCGAAGCGGAGTATCGCACATGCCATGTGAAGCCTGACGAGCTGGCTGATTATTTTGCCGAGCGCCGCGCGGACTCTGATTGGCGCGGCTGCAACATCACCATGCCACATAAGCAATCAGCGATGGACCTTGTGGATGAGATCGAGCCTGTAGCGAAGTCGATTGGTGCGATTAACACAGTCTATCGCGACGGCGATAAGCTCGCAGCGACAAGCACGGATGGTGCAGGATTTCTCGAACCTATCCGCAAGGAGCTCGCGCAAGAGCACTACTTTCGCATGGCCCGGATTCTGGGCACAGGCGGGGCATCGCGCGCCATCATTGCTGCACTTGCGCGCGAAGGATTTACTCTGGTTGTGGCCGGGCGCGACCCTGACAAAGCACGCGCTTTGCTCGACGAGCTTGCCCCTGATGGCGAGCATCATGCGGTGCATCTGGACCATTTCGCAGAGCCGACAGACTTCGCATTCGATGATCGTGAAGGGTGCCTGGACCTTGTTATCAATGCGACAGCGCTGGGTATGAAAGGCCAACCACCCTTGGTCTTTGACTTAAGCCACGCCCCGCCGCGCAGCATCTTCTATGACATTGTCTATTCACCGCTGGAAACCGAATTGCTGGCCAAGGCAAAACAAGCGGGTTTCAGCGCGCTTGACGGCCTCAACATGCTGATCGGGCAAGCCGACCATGCGTTTGAGAAATTCTTCGCAGCAAAGCCCCCCCGCGAATATGATGCACAATTGCGAGAATTGTTGCTGCGATGAGTGAACCGTTCATCATCGGCCTTACCGGCTCGATCGGCATGGGCAAATCGACTGTGGCTGAAATGTTCGCGCGTGCTGGGGTTCCGGTGTTTGATGCTGATGCACAAGTGCGCAAAATGCAGGGCCCGGATGGCGAGCTCTTGCCAGCTATTGAAGATGCTTTTCCCGGATCGACCGGGCCGCAAGGCGTTGATCGCGAAGTGCTTGGCGCACAGGTGTTTGCAGACAAAGCCTTGCTCGCAAAGCTTGAGGCCATTGTGCATCCCGCTGTCGGCGCAAAGCGCGCTGAGTTCATGGAGGCCAATCAGGATGCTTCGCTGATCCTGTTTGACATCCCGCTATTGTTCGAGGGCGCTGGTCACAGTCAGGTCGATTGTATTGTGGTTGTTTCTGCCCCTGCTGATGTGCAGCGCGCGCGTGTTCTTGCCCGGCCCGGCATGACGGAAGAAAAGTTCGAACATATTCTGGGACTGCAAGTGCCAGATGCCGAGAAACGCGAGCGCGCTGATTATGTGGTTGATACCAGCACCTCTTTGGAAGAGACCGAGTCGGCGGTGAAAATGCTCGTCGAAGATTTGCGCGAGCGTGCACAGGCGCGACAGTGAAGCGTCTCCAAAACGCTGAAATCCTGTATTTTTCAGATCAATAGCCGGAGAATCCTCGCCAATGGTGCGAGTCCCTCTTGCGCGAGACCGCTCATGGTCCGATAGTGTCTCCAATGCGTGAAATTGTGTTTGATACTGAAACCACCGGCCTCGACCCCAAGACGGGCGACCGGATGGTAGAAATCGGCTGCGTTGAACTTTATAACCGGGTACCAACCGGCGAAACATATCACGCCTATTTTAATCCGGAACGCGACATGCCAGCGGGCGCGGAAGCCGTCCACGGCCTGTCCGCCAGCTTTCTTTCTGACAAGCCATTGTTCAAAGAACTGGCCGAGGAACTTATCTCGTTTTTAGGCGAAGCGCCGCTGGTTGCGCACAATGCCGGTTTTGACTTTGGCTTCCTCAATGCAGAGCTTGCAATGATCGGTATGGAGCCGGTCTGTATGACGCGTATGGTGGACACAGTGGCCATTGCGCGCAAGCGCCACCCGGGCGCCAAACTTTCCCTTGATGCGCTGTGTACGCGCTACGGGGTTGATCGCAGCCACCGTGTCAAGCACGGAGCATTGCTCGACGCAGAGCTTCTCGCACAGGTTTATGTAGAATTGCTGGGCGGCCGGCAGATAGGATTGGAGCTTGCTGCTGATGCGGCCACTTCCCAAACTTCCACACCAGACCCGGTTGCACAAGTTATTGGCAATAAGCCAACCGCGCCTGTCCGACCACCCCGGCCCCATGCTGCAAGCGCAGAGGAGCTCGCGCGCCACAAGAAATTTATGGAAGGGTTTGATCAACCAATCTGGGCAAAGTGATCTCCACTTGCTTGCCGCATGATCGTGCCCTCAACCCTTGAAGATGACAAAACAAGAAGCACATAAGTTCTAAGGAGACTGCCATGGATATCCGCGTTTCGGGCCATCAGATGGAAACAGGTGCAGCCTTACAGGAACACGCAACGGATCGATTGGGCGGGATCGTAGACAAGTATTTTGACGGAGCAATCTCCTCTCATGTGACTTTCGGCAAGGCCCCGGCAGGTGCTTTCCATTGCGACATCGTCACCCATGTGATGCAGGGGCTGATTTTACGCAGCCAGGCTGAGGCTCAGGATGCGCATCTGGCACTTGATGGTGCTGCGGAAAAAATCGACAAGCAGCTGCGCCGCTACAAGAGACGCCTGAAAGACCGGCACGAGCAAGCAGCCCATGCGCTGAAAGAAGAAGAGGCTGCCTATGCGATTGAAGAGGCAGGTTATACAATTTTCGCCTCTGATGATGCCGAAGAGGAAGTCACAACGGATGCGCCGCCCATAATCGCAGAGACAAGCACAGACATTCCAGAGGCCAGCGTTGCAGATGCAGTGATGATGCTCGATTTGAGACACACCAATGCATTGTTCTTCAAAAACGCTGGAACTGGGCGGCATAATATGGTTTATCGCCGCTCAGATGGCTCGATCGGTTGGGTTGAGCCACGCTGATAAAAAGGGGAATTTCGCTGCGCTACCTCACGTGCGAAATTGCAGGGACCCTTTACGCTGTAGCATAGCGATCAGCTCTTGATCTGGCAGAGCGCAACCCAAAAGGCGCCGCCGGGTTCGGTCGAACAAGAGAGATTAGATAAGTAAACGTCTGACATGAATGTAAATTTTCAACTGCTTCCGCAGGCGGTCGCAAGCGCTAATTCACAAACCAAGCAAGATGTGCTTGAGCGGGTCGCTGCTTTGGCTGCGCGCGTTTACGGGATCGATGAAGCGACGGTGCTCGATGGTCTCGAGGAGCGTGAGCGCCTCGGCAGCACCGGATTCGGTCGCGGCGTAGCGATTCCCCATACGCGTTCCGATGCAATCAATCGTCCGATTGTAGTGCTGTTGCGGCTGGAATCGCCGGTCGATTTTGATTCTGCTGACGCAATGCCGGTCGATCTCGTGTTTGGTTTGGTCTCGCCTGAGCGTGCCGGCGCTACACACTTGCATGCGCTTGCTGCACTTTCGCGACTGGTGCGCGATGATGCGATGCATGAAGCCTTGAACAATGCGACGGATTCAGAAGCGCTTTACGCTCTGCTATCCAATCAGCTCGAGCGTGATGCTGCCTGACGAACCCGGTTCCGGAGCGAGTGCAGACGGCGAAGGAGCAGCGCAGCACCATCGCGCGCTGGAGCGCCTTTATCACTCAGCGCCTATCAATGCGCTGTTTTCTTCCAAGCTGACTATTCCGGCGGAAGGGCTGAGCCAGATCCGCTTTGACGTAACTGAAGAAGGTTACCATGCCGCAGGGGCGGCCCATGGCACAATCTACTTCAAGATGCTGGACGATGCAGCCTTCTACGCCGCGAACACGCTCGCCACCGATCGCTTCTTGCTGACCACCAGCTTCAACCTGCACTTCACCAAGCCGGTGCGCACCGGCGAGGTCGTTGCTGAAGGGCGGTGGGTGAGCGGCAAGCGCCGCGTCTTTGTGGCTGAGGCCCGGCTGGTTGACAGCGAAGGCGATGAAATTGGCCGAGGAACAGGCACTTTCATGCGCTCGCGTATCGCTTTGTCCAGCCTTGAAGGATACAAGCCCTGATGGATGAGCGGCTTCCCGCCCATCTGGAAGTGGCTGCAATAATTCGCTTGGCTGAAAGCCGGAACGGCTTTGCTACAGTGCTTGCACGTGGTGAACGCGATGCTGGAACAATCCTGCTTTTAACCATGGATCGGGGTAATTCCGTTACACTTTTCGAACGGATGCCGCAATTGGATGGAACCCGGGTTTATACCGAGAGCCGCAGTGAAGAACCTGAAAATAAACAGGAATTTTCCGAATATCTCGATCGACGTAGGCGTCAGGATCCCGATATCTGGATTGTGGAAGTGGATGTCGCCGATGCGCAACACTTCATCGAATTATTGCCGCGTTAACTTGACCTTCTGGTCTTAGGCCTTATTTGGCCCGCCAGCTTCCAGGTGCGCAGGCGGCTTCGTTGGCAATACGGCCAGCAAGTTAGCACGCAGACGGGGGACGACCAGCAGGCCTAAGGATCGGCCTCTCTTACGAGTGCGAAAACGCACCGCGATCCAGACCTGTATGAATGCATCGGGCATTCGCGGCGCGTTCACCGCACAAGTTTGTAACGTACATGAATCGCAAGGCCTACGGGCTGAGTGCGCTTGCCCTTGTGGCAGGCGTCGGCCTTAATATCGCGAGCGAGGAAAGCTCCTACGCATTCGCGCAAGAATTGGACGCCGCTGAGGCATCGGAACAGACTGAGCAGTCAGCTGAGCCAATCTTTATCTCTCAAGAAGTCGTTCAACCCATCGTTGAAGCGCCTTCGCCCGACGACGATGCTGCCGTTGATGTGAAAGCAAGTTCACTGCACGAGCTCGTTGGCCAGATCGAAACGGAAGACGCACTGTCTGAGCAATTGCAGTGCCTGGCGGGCACTGTGTATTTTGAATCGCGCGGCGAGCCGCTGGCAGGCCAGTTGGCGGTGGCACAAGTTGTGATCAACCGTGCGGATTCTCCGCGTTTCCCGGCTAGCTATTGCGACGTTGTGTATCAGCGCGCGCAATTCTCTTTTGTGAAGAACGGCGAGATGCCAACCATTAGGACCGGGTCTGAGGCTTGGGAGCGTGCGAAAGCTATCGCTCGTATCGCGCATGAAGGCATGTGGAGCAGCGCCGCTGAAGACGCGCTGTATTTTCATGCGAAATATGTGCGCCCTTCCTGGAGCCGCAAGAAAGAACACCGCGTTACCATCAACACGCATCTGTTCTATCGCTGATCATTGATGCTGAAGGTGAGCGCGCGTTTCGGCGCGCGCCGCCCAGCGGGCTAATTCGGATGCTGCCCGGTAGCCCATCGAGCCCACGTCAGAACGTCCGCTAAGGACTCAATAGCGGGCGTTCTAGCATTACAAGACCGCAACCAACCCCCATCGTCATTCCCGCGAAAGCGGGAACCCAGTAATTGGCGGATGTGAAATTCGCCGCTAGTCCAACCGTCTACTTGCTGGCCTCCCGACGCAACGGCACACTCTACACAGGTGTGACTTCTGACCTTGTTTCGCGCGTGCACATGCATCGCGGGGGTTTATTGCCGGGTTTTACGCGCAATTACCGCGTGAAGCGGCTTGTATGGTTCGAAGCGCACTCCACGATCGAAGCAGCAATTCTGCGCGAGAAGCGGATCAAGAAGTGGAACAGGTCCTGGAAGCTGGAATTGATCGAAAGCTCCAACCCTGACTGGAATGATCTCGCCGAAGCGCTTGGCTTTGAGCCCCTGGATTAACTGGGTTCCCGCTTTCGCGGGAATGACGAATTTGGAACGTCCGCTAACGACCCAATTGCGGACGTTGCGATTGAACGGGGGAACACCTCGTTTGCAACGCTATTGCAGAAGTTAATTCAAAAGCCCATGCAC